>NZ_CAKROJ010000002.1 GCF_934372025.1 uncultured Blautia sp. | reverse complement strand
AGAACATAACATACTACGCATAATGCACCTGAACCAAGCATGAACTTTGACAGATCTACTTTTTCTCCGTATTTTCCGTATAATATTCTGCTGATTCCCATAGCGACAGCAAATAAACATGGTCCCATAAGATCTCCCATTGTTTTGCTTAAGCCAAGTGCTGCTTCAGCATACGCAGAAGCCCATTGAGCCATAGATAATTCAGAAGCACCCGAACATACCATTAAAATAATAGCAATCCAGAATAATGGTGTTTTAAAAAGTGCTGATATGCTCATTCCTTCGTTCTCATCTACAAGATATTCAATAGGACAAGTTGCAAAATTATAGATATTTACTGTCGGAATCAGTGCTAACAGAACTGCCAGCCATTTCCAACTGTCGATTCCAAACACTGCAAAGAAAATCGTCGAAACAAGAATTGTTCCTACCGCGCCCCAGCAATAGAAAGAATGAAGCAAACTCATTGTTGCTTCTTTATTGTCAAATGGACATGCCTCAATAATCGGGCTGCAAAGCACTTCAATAAGCCCGCTGCCTATTGCATATATAATTACACTTATTATAATTCCCGCAAAAGGATTCGGGAGAATTCCCGGAAGAAAAGCCAGTCCTACAAGACCTATGGCTGAGCAGGCTTCTGAAGTTACAATGCATATTCTGTACCCTATTTTATCAACAAACCTGGCACAAAATAAGTCTACTATAAGCTGAGTAAAGAAAAAACAAGTGGAAATAAGTGCAATATTTCCAAGTGTGATATTGTATTCCGCATGAAACTTCAAATATAAAAGTGGTGCGAAGTTAGCAGCGATCGCCTGCGTTACAAATCCAAGATAACAGGCCAGTTTGGTTTTTTTATAATTCTTCATGTAAAGTACTCCTTGAATAATATTTGCTTGTATTATATGATATACAAATACTAATTTCATTGTAATTTTTAGGTGTTTTATTGTAATATATCGTATATTTCAATTATTCGAGGTATTTATAAATATGGATTTTCAAAATCAATTCACCAAAACAACAACTGATGCCAACTTAATGGAAACCGTCCAACATGGAAGCACTTCGTATCCTTTTCGCTACTATTATGAAAATATAGCACTGTTTGATTTTAATTGTATCGACTGGCACTGGCACAGTGAGCTGGAATTTATATATATTGAAAGCGGAAATGTGATTTTTGATATTGGTGCAGTTCACTTTGAACTTAATGAGGGTAACGGCATAATGATCAATTCCAAAATCCTCCACCGATTACGCTCCTCAAGCGATGCCATCATTCCCAATTTTCTGTTTCAGCCTTCATTTATTGCACCACAGGACAGTCTCATTTATAAAAAATATATCAATCCTGTAATTTCATCTTCTCTTGAATATCTCGTTTTTCAACCGGATATTCCCTGGCAGAAAAAAGCTCTTGAAATCATAAAAACAATAATTGCAGTACAGGAAACAGAATTTAACCGTGAGATTATTGTATCTATGTCTGTTCAACAACTCTGGATATTACTTTTGGAAAATCTGACTTTTGATCAATTTGAAAACATGGGCGCTGTAATTTCCAGAACACGGCTTCAGCTGATGATACAATACATTCATGCACATTATTCTGAAAATATAATACTTGAGGATATTGCCAGAACTGTAAATATCAGCAAGAGTACTGCCCTTCATCTTTTTCAGAACAACCTTAAACAGACACCGGTTAAGTACCTTATCAACTACCGCCTTAAACAGGCAGCACTTCTTCTGATAAATACAGAAGAAAAAATAGCCACAATCTCTAATAACACCGGATTTAACAACGTAGATCATTTTTGCCGAACGTTCAAGAAAGCATATAAGATGACTCCCACTGACTATCGAAATAAAGAAAGAGCACCAGTTTCCTGATGCTCTTTCTTCTTCATTATTCTTTTGAATGTAATGCTGCAAAATCACCATTATAAAGACGGCTGTCTTTATACTTATAAAATGGTGCATGGAAAAAATGAACCTTTTCAACTTTTGCCTGCAATTCACCAGATAAAATCATTTCTCCACATGTCAGCGCTTCTTCTGCTTTTTCAATTGGAATCAGACAATGCCCGCCGCCACAGATATCAAATGAATCTTTTTTTGCAAAAATTCTTTTTCCAGCCTCATGCCATTCCTTCAATAAAGCCTCACGATCACTGGCAGGAGCGCAGATCAGTTCCAGATCATTTACATTGTCACCGGAAAACAGAACTCTGTCTTCTTCATCCAGAATACATACAGATCCAGCTGTATGTCCTGTCATTTCATATACAACCAGCTTTTTATCTCCAAGGTCAAAAATGTCCCCATCTTTCATAAAATGAAATACTGGCTTCTGATCATTTCTTAGTTTTTCAGAAATACTCAGACTGCCAGGCGCAATAGCACCGGCACTTTCCATATTTTTTAAATATCTTTCTCTGTCTTCCACCTTTATATTCAGTGCAGCCTGATAATCTCCTTCATTAATATAAGCTTCTGCAAACTGGCCACATCCGCCGGCATGATCTACATGACCATGCGTGATCAATACAATATAGGGATTACCCACCAACGATTCTACCAGGCCCTTAAAATCACCGATTCCGGTTCCCGTATCAATCACCGCAGACATTTTGCTGCCCTTTACCACATACATAGCATCCAATCCACTCTCATCAACATGCCAAACACCTTTTTTTATCTCATTTACTGTCCAACACATAATTTCTATCTCCTTTACTATTAACCGTCACTATTCATCATAACCAGCAAAACTTAACCTTTCACTGCTCCTTCCGTTACACCTTTAATAATATGTTTCTGACAAAGAACATAAAAAATAATTACCGGAATAATTGCCATAACGAGCGCTGCAGAACCAAGATTCCACTTCTTTGTGTAAGCACCAAAGAATAAATATGTCCTAAGTGGAAGGGTCTGTGTTCCACTCCGGTTGATGGTCAAAGATGGAAGCAAATAATCATTCCAAAGAGACATAACATTCAGGATGGCAACGGTTACTGCAATTCCTTTGATCAGAGGCAACACAATTGTGAAAAATATTCTTGGCTGACTGGCACCATCAATTGCCGCAGCCTCTTCCAGTTCCACCGGAACGTTTTTCATAAATCCATGGAATAAAATAATCGACATAGAAGAACCAAATCCAAGATTTACAAGCATCAGTCCTGGCATATTGATCATATTTAATTTTCCCATTTCTGCCAGCAGTGGAAGCATGACACACTGAAATGGTACAAGCACTGCAACGGAAAAAATGGTAAATATCAGTTTGCTTGTTTTAGTTTTATATCGTACCAGCACCCACGCTGCCATAGAACAGCAGATCACGTTTGCAGCCGTTACCGTACAGGTTACAATCAGGGAATTCTTGATGGCATTCAAGTAATCCAGTTCTTTGAATGCAGAAATATAATTGTCCAGATTCAGGGTCTCAGGAAGCTGGAGAACACTCATATAGATTTCTTTCAGAGATTTAAATGAGTTAATAAACAATAATAAGATCGGGAAGATAAAAAACGCTGCCAGCATAATACAACACAGGATAATCACTGTTTTAGAGATTATTTTTTTTCTCTGCATTACATCTCCACCTCCTTAGATTTTGTAAACATCAACTGACTTACTGTAATAAGTGCAACTACAATAAGGAAAATAATACCTTTTGCCTGTGCCATTCCATACATATTTCTTGAGAATGCTGTATTACAGATATCCATAGTAAGCATTTCCGTAGCTTTCGCAGGACCGCCTCCAGTTAAAGTCAGGTTCTGGTCATACAATTTAAAGCAATTTGTCAGAGTAAGGAAAAGCCCAATGGTAAAAGCAGGCATCATTAACGGAAGCTTAATTTTCCAGAAACACTGAAAAGAACTTGCACCATCAATTCTCGCAGATTCCAACAGATTTTCTGGAATATTCTGTATCTGCGCAATATAGATCAGCATCATATATCCACTCATCTGCCATACAACAAGAATAACCAGTCCCCAGAAACCTGTAGACTTAGTAGACAGCCAGTCACAGAGCCAGTTAATTCCAAGGATTTCTCCAATGCTGTCAAATACATCACAAAAAATGAACTGCCATGCAAAACCTACCAGTACACCACCTACCAGATTAGGCATAAAGAATATACTTCTGAATATATTTTTCCCCTTTATATTCTGAGTTACCAACATGGCAGCTGCAAATGCAACCACATTTACCGCAATAACTGTTATAATTACAAATTTAAAGGTAAAAACAAAAGCATTTTGAAAATAAATATCACGAACTGCACTGATGTAATTGTCCAAAAAAACAAAATCACAATTTGCATGGAGTCCGTCCCAGTCTGTAAAAGAATAATAAATGCCCGTTAATGTAGGAATTACAACAGCAATACAAAAAGTGATCAAACAAGGAGCAAGAAAAAGCCAGAATATTTTTTTTGATTTACGCATATCGTTTCCTCCATAAAAGGACAGCCAGAATATCGTCCGGCTGTCCTGAAACTCTTTCTTTATCTCATTTCTGCCCAGTTTGCTTTGGCTTCTTCGATGACAGCATCCCACTCTTTTTCACCGGCGATATAACTCTGGATTCCAGCACCTAATAAATCAGACCAGCCATCCGGATAACCACCAAATACTAATGAGAAGGTATTTCCCTCTTTTGCATATGACTCGCATGCAAGGCTGATAACATTTTCAGATGGGAAATCTTCAAAATTATCAAATGGAACACTGATATTAGAAGTAATCAGCGCTTTTCCTTCGTCAGACATAAGCAGCCAGTTTACAAAATCTTTTGCAGCAGCTTTTTTTGCATCATCTGAATTCTTGTTGACAACAAAATAGGAAGCAATACCATAACAGATATTATCTTCATCCACACCCTTTAAAGGCATTGGAAGAACACCAATATTTTCACGAAGTTCTGGATCAATTTCGTCGATTACAGGAGCAACCCACTGTCCCATCTGAATAACAGCTGTTTTTCCGATACAGAAGGAACCACCCATTGCACTGTCATAGTCAACTCCAACCAGTGCTTCTGGTTTGTCTGCGTCAGGAGAATATTTTACCATCAGATCAATGTAGTCTTTTAATGCATCTGCATAGGTAAAATCAAGAGACTCTGCTTCATAAGTATCAAATGCCGTTCCAAGCTCTGCCTGAATTGCAGGATTTGCACCATGATTTGCAAGTACCCAGGATTCTGCTGCCGGAAGTGAAACAACTGCTTCGAGATCCGGGAACTGATCTGCAAGTTCCCCTGCATCAATAGCATCCTGAACCTTACCAAAAGCCGCATCAATATCATCATAACTCTTTAATGTAGAACCATCGATGCCGCAAGCCTCAAAAACAGCTTTGTTATACAACATTCCATAGCACACTACGCCTGATGGTGCACCAACTATTGCATCCCCGACTTTACAGTCATCGATATTGTTTTCATATATATGCTCCACCCACGGCTGATCACTGAGATCTTCAATCATATCCCCAAATGTAGCAAAATCAGATGCGCCTTCCATAACCACAAGATCCGGTGCCTGACCACTTGAGATTTCAGCCTTTAATGTAGAACGCCAGTCTGTACCGCCCCCAACTAATTCAAGATTAATTTTCACGTTCGGATGAATTTCGTTATAAGCAGCAATTTCCTTCTCATACAGTTCTTTTCCTTCTACGGAATAATTAAAGTATGTAATTTCTGCATCCTCCAGCTCCTGATATTCATAGTCTCCGGATGACTGCTCTTCTGCGTACACTGCAGACACATTTCCAGCAAATAAGCCTGCTGTTGTTGCCATTACCAACAAGGTACTGATTACTCTCTTTCTCATAAGTTAAATCCTCCTGTTCTTTGTCCTGTTCTTTGATATCTTTATTATATTCTCATCCATAGTAATTTTCGATTCCAGAATAATGACATCCTATACCAAATTTTTTACCTTCTCTTTTTTTCCGGGTCTCATATGTTATAATAAAAAAGTCGTAACTGTAAGAGTACTGAACAGTTACAAAAATATCTGATACATTTATCGGAAAGAGGTTTGTATGAAGCAAAAAACAACTCATCCTGTCAGCATTCGAATCAAATACACGCGTTATGTGATTCCTATCTTACTGGTCACATTTCTTTCCATCGGAGCAATCGATACCATATTTTATTTTCACTCAGTAAAAGAATCCTCTGAGAATGAAAAGACAGCCTACGCTAATACGGCTCTCACATCCCTGGAATCCTATTTTGCTCAGTTTACCTCAGATTCCAGTATCTTTTTCTATAAAAGTACAACACAAAACAATCTTATAAACATAACACAGGATGATGGACAGGAATTCCAAAAGCTTTTATTAAATGACACCCCCTATTATCCTTCTTTAAGTGTTAACTATTCAGATAATGTATTTTTTATCACTGACAGCGGAAAACTGATTTCAACAGCCAGCTACTCATCACAGCCAGTATCTGGTTTTTCCCAATCTTACATTTCAGAGATTCTGAAAAAAGGTGATGATTACCACGGATTACCTTATCTCTTTGGGAGCAGTGATGATTCAGGCAAATTATACATGTGTCGAAATATTTATCAATGGACCGGAAAAACTGAGACTACAGGAAAAAAAAGTCTTGGCACACTGGTTGTGGAGCCCAAGGCTGCTGTTTTTGATAAAATCTTTTCCCTGAATAGTAACGTGTACCAATTTGTTTTAATTGACAATAATCATCATATTTTCAGAAATACTACTGAACTTTCAGAACAGAATATTGTGGAACTCATAAAAAATAAACATTTGAATACACAGACATATAAATATACAGCAGTTTCCTTTTCAACCAGCATAAATAATCTGCAATTATTGCTGATAACCAATCAGTCTCTGGTTTATAAAGGTACCCGCACGTTCGTGATCCTGCTGCTTTTTCCATCTATTCTTGCTCTGATTGCAATTATCGGAGCAACACGTTTTATATCCCGGAGTATAGCGGATGAATTTGACTATTTCATGGAAAAACTGAATAAAACAAAAGCAATTGATAATGATGCATTTATCCATATGAATAGTTCGATAGAATTTTCCCAGTTATCCAATGTTTACAATCAGACTCTTTCGCGTATTCATGCATTATCTGAAAAAATCCATGACCAGGAAATCCTTACAAAGAATATTGAAATTGAGAGTCTCCAGGCACAGATCAATCCTCATTTTCTTTACAATACTTTGAATTGTATTTCCGGTCTGATAGATATGGACAGAAAAGAAGAATGTCACCATGCACTGAATGCACTTGCTGATATTGAGCGCATGTCCCTGAAAGGCAAACCATTCAACACACTGGAAGAGACTTTGTATTATGTAAAGGAATATACCTATATACAAAAACTTCGTTTTGGAAATAATCTGGCTATTTTAATTGATATTCCCAAATCACTATACCATTGCTATATTCCCAAGCTGATTCTCCAGCCTCTGATTGAAAATGCAGTGATCCACGGAACCTCCAAAATCTCTGGCAACGGTATCATTGCAATCCTTGGAAGTACAGATGGTGTCGACCTGCAGATTTGTGTAAAGGACAACGGTCCAGGTTTTTCCCAGGAATTCATGGAAAATTTTTCTAAAAATTCTCAGCAAAAGCCCTCCACCGCTTACGGAATTTACAATATCGACAAACGACTGAAGCTCTATTATGGCGAAGATCATGGACTGATCCTGCAGAATAACGAAAACAACGGAGCATGTGTCATGATCCGTCTTCCTTTGCGATTAGTAGAAAAACCAATTGAGAAAGCAGGAAATTAAAAATGAAAATATTACTTGTTGACGATGAAGCAATTGCACTTCAGACAATGGAAAATATAATCCGGCAGTCTGACTTTAAATCCCACACCATCCTGGCAGCCTCTAATGCAGCAGATGCCTGGACCATCATTCAGACAGAGCATCCTGATATTCTATTCACGGATATTCAAATGCCCTGTGAAAATGGAATCCATCTTCTTCAGAAGATATCCGAATCACAATTAAAACTGCTGGTCATCTTTGTCTCCGGATACTCTGAATTTTCTTATGCACAGGCGGCTTTGAGATATGATGCCTTTGATTACCTTCTCAAGCCATTGAACAGTGAGGCATTCCTTGCTTGCTTAAAAAAAGCCATAAATGCAATTCAGGAACAGGAAAATATAGAAAAACAGAAAGAAATGCTTTCCAGATTTTTTAAAGAAAATCAGAGTCTTTTGAAAAAACAGTTTATGGAAACTTTGCTGATCAATCCTGTCACCAGTTTTTCTCCTGAACAGCTCCGACAATGTCTTTCACTTGGTCTGAATCCAGATTTGTTTTATTTGATTGGTATTAAGTGTAACACCACGAACAGGATGAACATCCTGCAGAATCAGGAATACTATATTTCTTATTCTCTGTCTAAAAAGATTAATAAAGACTATGACGGTATTGCATCATGCTATATTGGAAACATTGTATATATTCTTATGCCTGTTACATCTGCCGACCCTGTTGCTGAAGTAAAAAGCCTGGCACATTCACTGATCTGTTATACCAGGGAAAAACTTTTTTCTTCTATCACAATTGGGATCAGTGAACCCGGAAACTCTATTCAACAGTTTCCAAAGCTCAATAAACAGATACAATATTGTTTTTCTTATAAAGCTTCCGACATTGTTTCACCGGAAGACAGTATTTTATTTTTCGCAGAAATAAATGATTACAATTCCAGTATTATTGAGATTAACGAAATCATTTCCAATCTGATCAATGCCATTCAGACGCGTAATCTCAGTGATGCACTGGAAATCGGAGATGCTTTTTTTTCACTGATACAGAATGAAAATCTGCTCACCCAACAGGATGCTATCAAGCTGGTAGAATTAAACCTTCATATTCAGCTGAAAAATTTTCTGGATGATTCCAGGGACAGCAGCTATCTTACTACTCCGATCACGCGCTACTGCATGGAACAGCCCTGCAGCGAACACAGCAGAACTGTTTTTTCCAACTGCATTAAAAATATTATTCAGGAACTGTCCTGTGTCACTACACGAAACACAGGAATAATCGTCAATACCGTTATAGAGTACATAAATAAAAACTATGAAAAACAAATAGGATTAAATGATGCTGCAGAATTTATAAATCGCAATAGTTCCTATATTTCACGGTTGCTAAAAAAAGAACTCTCAATGGGTTTTTCACAGCTTCTCACAGAACGTCGAATGGAAGCTGCTAAGGATCTTCTTGCCCATACTACTATGAAAGTATCTGACATTTCAGAAAAAGTAGGCTATACTTCTACCAAGTATTTTAATCAGGTTTTTTATACTAATTTTCAAATGGCACCTACTGATTATCGTTTTATCATGAAACAGTTATAGATTGTGCAGAATTATTCCAACTGCTTTCTGACTTTTTTATAAAAAATCAGCGTCAGCACTGTAGCCGCAATCCAGCCAAACGGCCATGCCATCCAGATTCCGGTACTTCCATAACTTTTGCTGAACATCAATGCAAATAAAATTCTGATAATCAGATCAGGAACTGTTGCAGCTACAAAATATGTCATTGCACCGGCGCCTCTGATGATTCCATCTGTCATCAGCTTTATTACGATCATAAGATACCAGGGTGCAACTATTCGAAGAAACTCCATTCCTGCTGTAATTGCTGCTCCACTCTCTGCGTTCAGAAACAGCCCCATCATCTGTCTGCTAAAGCCGACATACAGAACAACAAACGGTACTGATGCTACTGCTGAAAGTTTCAGGCCAGTCCGAAATCCAAGCGGAATCCTTTCTGCTTTTCCAGCGCCAATATTCTGAGCAGTATAACTCGAAAGACAGGATCCCAGTGTCATAAAAATATTTATAGCAAAGGTATTCAGCTTAATAGCACCTGAATATCCTGCAACAACTGCCGAGCCATAGCGATTGACGATATCCTGTACAAAAAGATTTCCGACACTCAGGACACTTTGCTGTAAAATACTTGGGACTGCAATTGCAAATATCTGAATAAAATATCCTCTGTCGAAAAATGGCTGCTTTTCTTCTCCTGCAAAAGACCTGAGTCTGGAAAACAGCGTAACCAATGCAAGCACTGCCGAGATTCCCTGTGCGATGAAAGTAGCCCATGCAACACCTGCAACACCCCAGTGAAATTGAGCTACAAATATCAGGTCCAGGATGATATTGCCGGCGGATGATCCAAGCAGAAAATACAATGGTGTTTTGGAATCTCCCAACGCGGTAAACACACCAGTGCATACATTATAAAGCATCAGAAAGATCATACCGAATACATATATTTTGAGATACAGAATTCCATCTGCCATTATATTCTGTGGTGTATGTATCCATTCCATCATATTACTGCAAAAGAAATATCCAAAAACAGTAAGTACTGCCGCAAGTCCAAGCGAAGAGGCAAAAGCAGTTGTTACAGCTCGTTTCACACCTTTTCTGTCACCTGCGCCAAATAATCTGGATACTACCACTGAAGCTCCCAGGTTCATTCCTACTGCAAATGCCATGAAGATGATCGTGATTGGGTAGGAAGCTCCTACTGCTGCCAATGCATCCTCTCCGGCAAATTTTCCTGCGATCATACTGTCCGCAATATTGTAGATCTGTTGAAACATCACACTAAACATCATTGGAATCCAGAATTTCCACAATGTCTTGTCAGGATGCTCCTTAGTAAAATCTGTAATCATTCCTATTTTCATATATTCCTCCGCATAATCAGGTTTCCTTTTTCTTTTAACCATTTAACTGATTCCCTATAATCCGGAAGTACCTTCTCAACCTCTGCCCAAAATGCTTTTGAATGGTTCATTTCTTTTCTGTGACATAATTCATGAACCACAACATAATCCAGTATCTCGGCTGGTGCCAGCATCAAAAGGCAGTTAAAATTCAAGTTCCCCTTGCTGCTGCAGCTTCCCCAACGAGTCCTCTGATTTCGGATTGTTATCCGTCCATAATCAACGCCTACCTGTCCGGCAAAGAATTTTACTCTTTGTGGAATGATCTTAAGTGCCTGATCTGCAAGAGTTTTGATTTCCTCAGGTGTTAGTTTTTTAATATTAAGCGCATCATATTCTGCCTTTTTCATTTTAATTTTTTCAATATGCTTAATTATCCAGGCTTCGTTCTTCTCAACAATTCGGTCTATCTCTTTTTTTGAAGCATACCGCGGGGCTCTCACGGTTATACTTAAATCCGGATTCACCTGAATTGCCACTGTTTTTCTGTTTGATCTGATTAGTTTGAATTCCATAAACCCTCTTTTGAATTTCATTTCTCACTAGTAAAATATCCGGTACGGAACACACATGTCCTTATACCGGATATTTCTGATTCTATTTCGTATACACTGTTTTTCCTCTTGCAATTACCTCAACAATCTTCAGCTCCTGATCCAGGATACAAAGATCCGCATCATAGCCCTCTTCAATCTTTCCTTTACCCTTAAGGCGAAGAATTTCTGCCGGATTGGATGTAATTGTAGAAAGTGCGATTTCCAACGGTATTTCCGCTTCAAACACACACTCTTTAACTTCTTTCAAAAGACAGCTGGACTGTCCGACTCCCATACCAAGGAACTCTCCATCTTTGCTGTACATTGGAAGACTTCCCTGTCCGTCAGAGGAAATTGTCATTCTGTTTGGATTCACACCTGCTTCAAGCATACGCTTCATACCTTTGCTCACGCGGACTTCATCACAGATTGTCTCCCAGTAATCAATATCTTCATTTCCGGTAAAGTCAACTGCTCCACCCTTTAATGCATACTCGATCGCTTTGCAGAAAAGCATTTCATTGCGATTGACATGCGTTGGAAGAAGCTGGGAAGCCGGTATTTCTGTCTCATCGATAACACGCTCAATAAGATCCATGCATCGTGGACTGTCACCAAGATGGACATTTACAACACCTGCTTTTCCGGAAAGCACTCCACCAAGTCTTGTATCTGCAACCACACGTGCAAATTCTTCGAATGTCGGCTGTGAAGATCGATGATCAGAAATAGCAATCTCGCCTGTTCCGATTATTTCCTGAATCATCATAATGTCTTTTGTTATACTGTCTGTCAATGTACGAACCGGAATCTGATAGCTGCCTGTATAACAGTAAGCTGACATTCCCTGTTCATTTAACCCTTTGGTTTTGGCAACAAGTGAACACATATCACGTCCAATTCCATCTGTACCAAGACAGCCAACTACTGTAGTTACTCCAAATTTGGTAAGACCTTCCATTGTTGCTTCCGGTGTACGGTTGGCGAAACCACCTTCGCCTCCGCCTCCAAGTACGTGAACATGGCAGTCAATAAAACCTGGTGTCAAAATCAGGCTGCTTCCATCAACCACAGCTGCATCTGCAAGAAATCCATCTGCTGATATCGTACCTGCATCTGCGATCTTTACAATCTTATCATTAACCGTAACTACATCCTTTTTACCTAGATGCTGTGGTGCATATACATCAATATTCTGAATTAATTTCATCATAACTCAACTCTCAACTCAAAATGCTTACTTAAAATCCAATTCCAACCGCAATCAGTACTGTTATAATAGCACCGATCATCAGTACGCCGAGAAATTTCCACATAAATTTGATCCAGTTGGACCATTCAATCTTTGCAATAGCCAGAGAACCGATCAGACATCCTGATGTCGGAACGATCAGGTTTGTAAATGCATCACCGAGCTGGAATGCAACTACAGAAGTCTGACGTGTAACTCCCAACAGATCAGAAAGTGGTGCCATGATCGGCATTGTAATTGCAGCCTGTCCTGTTCCGGAAACAACAAAGAAGTTGAATACAGACTGGAACAGATACATAAGTACTGCTGCAACTGCACCAGAGACTCCTGAAAGGGCATTTGCAATATTATACATGATCGTGTTGATAACAGTTGGTGTTGTCGGATCAGAACCACCAAGAACCTGCATGATACCCTGGGCCATAGCAACAACAAGTGCTGCACCGATCAGGTCTTTTGCACCATCTTTAAAGGAACTTGCAATGTCGTTCATTCTCATATCATTGAGCTTAAAGATAACTCCGATCACACCGGAAACGATTCCCATGATAAAGAACTGTGTAGCAATTTCTGGCATGTAATAGCCTTTTGTCATAACACCCCAGATTACCCAGATTACTGTGGCAACCAGTGTCAGAAGAACTAAAATATGGCCGATACCAAAAGAATGGCCTTCATCGATACCTGTTTTTTCATTCTGATCACGGAAATACTGGTCGGATTCATATGCAACAGAAATTTTTGGATTTTTCTTTACTTTCGATGCATAGAAAATAGTCATTCCACAACCAAGTGCTGTGAAAACAACCCACATCACCATACGGAATCCTGCACCGGAGAACACATCAATGCCAGCGATACCCTGTGCAATACCTACAGAAAATGGATTCATCCAGGATGAACCAAAACCAATCTGTGTCGCAACATATGTGACCAGAACTGCAATAACAGTATCATATCCAACTGCAACGAACAGCGGACAGAGAATCATAGTAAATGGAAGTGCTTCCTCTCCCATTCCAAAAACAGCACCGCCAAGAGAAAACAGTACGAAAAGTACCGGAATCAACAGTTTCTCTGCTCCTTTTGCTTTACGTATCAGTCCGATCAGACCAGCTTCGATTGCACCGGTACGGATCATAATTCCAAATGCACCACCTACGATCATAAGAAATGCAATGATCTCCATAGCAGAACTGTTTACAATTCCATTGTACATGTAGTTAAAAAATCCAGTTCCACCATCTCCGCTGAAAAGTGCCACTCCTTCTGTTACAACTTTTCCTGCATCATCTCTGAGATACTGAAAACTACCGTCCTTGATTACAGTACGGGTCTTTTCAACACCATTCATCATATACGTAACGTCTTGTGTTTCGTAGTAGCCCTTAGGCACAAGGAATGTCATAACTGCCGCGATAACAACTACAAAAAAGATAATAATGTAGGTATCCGGCACCTGGAATCCCTTGTTGAATGACTTCAGGCCTTCTCCCTTTTTTTTGCTCATACTCGAGTTTCCCTCCATTAATTTAATATGCATTGATAGTTTACCATAGATTCTTGTAAAAGTAACCAAAAAAATAAATCACTCAACTATTTTTTTTAGTCTTATCAACAACTCCATCCTCATTCTTCATCTGTGCACGTGCTTTTCGCGCAATGCCGGTATTGCTGTTCATGATACTTGCACGTGTGATCTTATCGTTTCCAAACTTCTTTCGGATTTCATCCATTGTTGCATCCAGTTTTCTGTGACGCTCTTTCTTTTCATTATCCTCAAACAATGAAAGTTGCTCAAAGCTTTCATCAGTCAGATTGGTAAGTGCCACTCCTATCAATCGCAATGGTTCGCCTTTCCATGATTCTGTAAATAATTTCTGAGCATTTTTGTAGATTTCATCCGTCATATCGGTAGCATTTGGGAGTGTCATCTGATGCGATTTGTTTCTGAAATCAAGAGTTCTGAAGTTCACCGATACCGAAGTGCATTTTTTCTCTTTCCGCCGCATTCTGGTTGCTACTATATCGCACTGTTCAAGGAGAATCGGAAGTACCTGTTCTACTGAAACAATATCATCGTTAAAGGTAGTTTCCACGCTGAATCCTTTTGCCTCTTCCGGCTGTGCCCTGACTGGCGAATCATCGATTCCACATGCATACTGATAAAGCAGATGTCCGGCTTTGTTGCCCAGCAGTCTCTGAATTTCCTTCTCACTGGAGTGAGCCATATCACCGATCGTATGAATTCCTGCTTCTGTTAATTTCTTCTCAGAAGCTTTACCCAGAAATAATAAATCCCGTACCGGAAGCGGCCACATTTTAATCGAAATCTCATCTGGAAAAAGTGTATGTACTTTATCTGGTTTTTCAAAATCTGATGCCATTTTTGCCAGCAATTTATTTGTGGAGATTCCAATATTAACCGTAAAACCAAGTTCTTCCCGGATCTTATCTTTAATCTCACATGCTGTTTTTACAGGATCCGGATATATCAGAGAAGTCCCCGACATATCCAGAAAGACCTCGTCAATGGAGAAGGATTCCATCACAGGAGCATAGGACGCACAAATCTCCTTAAATGCTCTGGAACATTTGATATACAATTCAAAATCACTCTTAACAATGACAAGATTTGGACACTTACGAAGCGCCATTGCCACTGGTTCTCCTGTCTGTATTCCATATTTTTTTGCCGGAATTGACTTCGCCACAACGATTCCTGTACGTTTCTTTGGGTCGCCTCCAATACAGGCTGGAATATCTCTGAGATCCGGCATTCCCTCTTTTACTCTCCGTGCAGATTCCCACGAAAGAAATGCACTGTTTACATCTATATGAAAAATTAAACGATCCATATTATTCACACAACCTGTTATTTCACTTTCACCTGACTGATATCACTGAAAGCTCCGTAAAACTTTTTACCCTCTATCGTCTTGTATGCCCTTACTTTTATAAAATAATTTCGTTTTGACTTCAGTCCCTGAAGAACGGTTTTCAGATTTTTAGCATCGACTGTCACATACTGGAATTTCTTTTTATTCATTGAATAGGCAATCTGATATCCATCTGCACCAGCTGCTTTTTTATAAGAAACTGTAATCTTCTGTTTTCCAGCCTTCAGGGATGGTTTCTTCATCTTTGCCGGTACAATGTTAAATGTTTTTGTAATTGTACCACTATAATTTCCTTTTCCGGTGATCTTAACCGTTACTTTTCCCGGATATCGGTTTCTATAATATTTCACTGTATAATCGGAAGTCTTCAGTTTCTTTTTGCCATTATACACCGAAATTTTCTGGGTTATATTCTTTCCGGTGTACGCTTTTGCAGCAGAAATTCCTTTTACTTTAAAGTTGTTGATCGGCTTTTTAGAGATTATTATATACCCTTCCAATTTACCATAATAATCTCCCTTTCCATTGATAGTAATATATATTTTTTCTCCTGCACGAGAAGCTTTTGAATAAGTATATGTATAATCTCTGCCCGCTTTCAGTTTTTCATTTTCATACTTTATCTGAATAGAAGGCTTTATATTTCCGCCCGTGTATACCGCATTATTTATCCAGACATCTGCATAACCTATATGTACTTTGATTTTCTTAACAGTCAGTTTACTGCTGGCTGTCACATTACCTGCAGTTGCTGAAATTACCGTTTTACCAACTGTTTTTGATGTAATTTTTCCATTGCGGTCTACCTCTGCCACTCCGGTATTACTGGATTTCCAGGTAATCTCACCATTTCCAGTCACATTATTTACATAAACGAGTTCTATATTTTCTACATTATAAGTCAGAGAAGCCTGTGCTTTTTTTCCAGGTCGCATCATCTGATCTGATACTGAAAATGTAACAGATGGTTTTATTCCTCTATTCTTCACTTCAATAATCTGTGTACAGTTAGAAATTGCAGGTGCCTGTGTCTCATCCAGACCTGCTTCTCCGCTGAATTCACCAGCACATGTATAAGGCCATGCATTATCATTCCAGATATCTCTGCCCGGATCTACAAAACTTCCAATTCCCACATACAGATTGTCCGGATCAATCATCTGGGTATAATGTCCTGTTTCCCCATTTCCGTTATTGATCCAGTCACTTTTTTCTCCATACCACTGTGAGATTCCAAGATTCATGGAATCACCACCGGAATTCCAGGCAAGAACTTCACCACTGCTGCCTATTCCATTCGGTGACTCCAGAGAAAAACACCAGTCTCCATTTGGACGTTCATGACTTGTTTCAACCGATGCTTCTGCTGCACGTATCCTGGCAATATATTCAAGATCCGAAGACCACCTGATCGGAACATAATCCTCTTTTGTCAGTTTTCGCGATGGATTTCTCGGGTCCGGATACCCATTCTTGCAGGCCTCCCATCGATAAGAATTGATCAGCTTCAATGCATCATTTGCTCCGTCAGGATAAGACCCCTTTACTCCAAGAAGAATATTTCCTGTTCCGGCAACATTTGTATCTGTGGGAATAATATTTCCAGGATAATTCCAGCGAATATTTCCACCTATACTTCCAACAGTCTCTGCCACTGCACCTTCCTCTGAATCCGTAAACAGATTCTCTTCCGGTTCACTGGTAAACTCCTGTAATTCCGTACTGCTTTCTTCATTGTCCTCCACTACAGGAGCTTCGCTTTCGTCCGAATCATCTCCTGTAATCTCAGTCTCAATCGTGTCTTCAGCCTCAAAATCACTTTCTTCTGTTTCCGATGACGGATTCTCTCCTGTTTCTTCCTCAAACACAATAGCTGAGTCAGAAAAATCTTCTGCCAATACCGGTACTGCCACTCCTGACATTGTCATTACTGTACTTAACAACAATGCTATTATTTTCTTTCTCATTTCGGTTTCCTCCTTACCCTGTTTGAATTTTATATATATTTCTATGATTCAGGATACAATATTGCCTGTTAATTTTTATGATATACTGAACTTATTCTTCTGTAAATAATCAAAATACAAAAAGCAGGACAGAAGATAGTTCACTCACTATTTTCGTCCCGCTTCACGCTATTTCTGTTTTATTAATACCAATTTCTTACTGAAGATACTGGTTGGACTTCCAGATCACACTTACAAGTCTGGCAATACAAGCCTTCAGGTCTTCAATGTCCAGAGTTCCTGCCTCGAGTTCTCTATACATATTGTCATGATCACCAAAGCATCCAGGCATTACCAGATCATTTCCGGCTCTCATACATCCCGATGCAGTACAGTTGTCACCATGTTCTGTCGTAGTCCAGTCAGTCATGATCATGCCCTTAAAGCCCCATTCGTTTCTGGCTGTTTCCGTACAGAGATCATAATTGTTTGCTGCATGCACACCATTGATCAGGTTGTAACTGGTCATGATGGACATCGGCTGTGCTTCTTTAATTGCAATTTCAAAACCTTTCAGATACAGCTCACGAAGTGCACGCTCAGATACAACACTGTCAGAACCCATACGATTATCTTCCTGATTATTACATGCAAAATGTTTTATCGTTGTTCCACATCCATAGTTAGATTGTACACCCTCAGTCATTGCTGCTGCAATACTTCCAGATACATATGGATCCTCAGAATAATACTCAAAGTTTCTTCCACACAGTGGATTTCTGTGAATATTCATACCCGGTGCCAGCCAGAGTGTCACACCAAAATATTCCATCTCTGTCCCGATCATTGCTCCTACTTCACGGATCAGTTTCTGATTCCAGGTCTGTGCGAGAAGTGTACCAACAGGGATTGCAGTACAGTACTGATAATATCTTTCTCCCGGAAGTTCTTTGGAATCATCATAAAACAGTCCGCCCTCAAGACTGAATTCAAACGGCATACTGACAATACTTCCGTTATTTACATGGTAGTATTTCATGAGACGAAGTCCTGCCGGTCCATCTGCAAGAACGATACTTGCCAGACCTTTATCTATGGCACATCTGTGTGTCTCGCCCGCTGATCCAGGAACTGAGATACCTGCTGCTCCAAGATTTCCACCCTGCGCCTTACCCGGATCGCCAGCCGCCAGATCGATCAGTTCTTCTTCTGACAGTGTATCAACAAACTCTTTTGCTTCTTTTTCATACAGTGCCTTATTCTTCTTATAATCGATGATTTTTGTTTTAAAATCATCAGCATGCAGTTCTGCCACCATTATATCTTCAGCTGATGCCAGCTGCTCTGCTTCTTTTTCGCGTGCAGATGTTTTTCCTGCTTCCTGCGTTTTTTCTTCCAGTTTCTGTTTTAACGGAAAGAGATTTTTAACCTGGCAGGAAATCACTTCTTTGTCAAGTTTCACCCCTGCACAGAGCTTTGCAGAAGCAAGACTGTTTCCTGCCCAGATTCCATAGAATCCTCCTTCAAGGATCCATGCTGCTCTCTTTTCATCATAAGAAGTAAGCTGGTTCATATCAATTACCAGTGATACTTTTTCGCTCTCTCCCGGTTTAAGTTCCGATGTTTTGGTATAAGCACACAGGCGACGGGCTTCTTTTTCCAGAATCCCTCCTGGCAGAGATACGTAAATCTGTACAACTTCTTTGCCAGAAACTTTGCCTGTATTTTTAACTGTTGCTGAAATCGTGATTTTCTCAGCAGATACATTTTCCAGACAGTAGTCGGAAATCTCAAATTCTGTATAGGAAAGCCCAAATCCAAATCCATAACGAACCGGAACACCAAATGTATCAAAATAACGATATCCTACATAGATACCTTCTTCATATATTTCTGTATCCACATTCCCGTTATTGTGTGAAAAAGTATCTGCATTCGGATAATCTTCAAATTTATATGCCCATGAATCAGTAAGTTTTCCAGATGAATTCACTTTACCGGACATTATATCTGCAAGAGCATTTCCACCTTCCATTCCTGGCTGAACAATGCTCAGAAGTGCTTTGATATTAGAAAACTCATCCATAAAAGAAAGATCCACCTGCGCTCCTGCATTGATCACTATAATGACATCACGATAATATTCACAGATATCTGCCAGCATCTGATATTCTTCATCATTCAGATAGTAGTCTCCCTTATCTGCATTACGATCAGCACCTTCACCTGCAACACGGCTCAAAACATAGACCGCAGTATCTGTATTCTCACCGTCGGCAGGTTTTGTAATCGGATCGCCTGCCGGCATGACAAATGGAGTGGTGCTGTACACAGCAAAGAAATCCATTGTATCAGCACCTTCACCTGTTCTGGAAAGAATATCATCCTTCCAGTCCTGACGGGCTTTGTCGTAAATCTTTTCATAACTTTCAATCCACGCTTCGTTTGTTACATGAAATCCGGCATTTTTCATTCCCTGAAAAACAGAAACATTTTCTCTTTCGTTGACGTCTCCGGAACCTGTACCACCTTTGATCGTCTTACCGGCTCCTGCACCATAAATGGCAACTGAACTGCCCTGTTTCAGCGGAAGAATATGATCTTCATTTTTCAGAAGAACAATTCCCTCTGCTGCTGCACGGCGGGCAATTTTGCGGTGTTCGATTTCCCTTGACTGAATTTCAGGATTTTTAGTTCCTGAAAAAGATCTTTCTTTTAAAGTACGTGTCATAATTATTCCTCTCCGATAAAATCAGCAAAGCATTCTCTTACAAGCTGTTCATCCTCAGTATCTGCATTCAGTACAAGCGGTTTGCTTAAATCCAGACTGAAGATTCCCATAATTGATTTTGCATCAACATAATATTTTCCACTCTGAAGATCCATATCGCAGTCAAATTTGCTGCAAATCTTATTAAATTTATCTGCATCCTGCATTGATACTATCTTTACTGTTAATTTTACCATAATCTGACTCCTTTTTAGATGAAATATTTTCTGAGAAGATAAGTTGGTGTACAACTCCACGCATGGCAGTAACTGTTGACAATGCTGCTTCCATACGGAGATTCTGCCGGATTTTCCGGATTATAGAGTTCCCAGAATGTGTCTGCTCCATGGCCGATCATACCACCCCAGTAGTATTTCATATATTTCATTGCCTGATCTTTTTTACCACACATCAGAAGTGCTTCCACAAAGTGATGATTCATATATGGAGAAACCATTCCTTTTTCCGGTTTCAGCTCATCCAGTTTTTCAAGCATTGCTGCGCCTTCTTCGATGCTGACTGCACCGGCAAGGATCAGCCATACCTGGCTGGCATAGTTAATCTGCTTTTCTTCTCCGCTTACAAACAGTCCTGTTTCTTCATCACGAAGATATTTTCTGACTGCTGCTGTCTTTTCTTCTGCTTCTTTAGCAAGCTCTTCTGCCTTTGCTGTATCTCCAAGGATTTCTGCAATCTTCTGTACTTTTTTTGCACAGTAGATGTATACACCCTGCATGGCAGTCTGCTTATTCAGTCCCTCAGTCCAGTCAATAAATCCCCAGAATCCTTCACCATTTTTCATCAGATGTTTTTCATCGAACTGCTCTCCGGCAATCTCCATCTGACGATATGCACATTTGCTCAAATCTTTCAGGGTTTCTTTGTCTCCGGATGCTTCATAATAATCCAGAAGTGTTGCTCCAAAGAACATGGAATAGTCCAGAAGGAAGGTGTCGTCCACGATAAATTTCGGTTCAGTGAACAGGCATGCACTTACCTGGCCGTTATCTTTTGTCTGTCCTGCAAACAGATACAGACATCTTTTTACCAGATCCATATTATGGAATGTTTCATAATTTGCAAGTGCCTGAAGTCTTAAATCTCCAAGCCACAGACGGCGGTCTCTCTTTGGTCCATCTTCAAATACGGACTGCATACAATTCTGCAGTGTACGAAGACTTACTCTGTCGAGTTTGCGGATCATCTCGTCATCGCTCTCTACCGGCTTTACATCTTCCATACAAACGGAAGATACACTGGTGCAGTATACATCTTCCACTACCATCTGCCATTTCAGAGAGGTATCGATTGCCTCAATCTCCATATAACGGAATGCATATCTTCTCGGAAGCTTCAGTTCTGCCGGAAGAACATCGATATGGATAAACTCCTCCTGAATCCAGCCGCGGCTGATCCATCCATCATAATCAGCGGAATCCTCTGTCATTTCTTTCGCAATCTCACCAAATTTCAGTCTGAAGAATGCCGGTGCATCCTGCGGGCTTCCCACAGAATTCAGTTTCAGGGTAACATATCCTACCTGATGATCTCCGAAATCCAGGCAGATCTTGTCTCCTTTCGCCATATGATAAGCAGAAAGATTCTCAATATCATCTGCTTTTCGGACATCCGGATAAACATCTTCTGTTTTTATGATATCTACGATAGAAGCCGGGCGAACTACTGTTTTCAGAAGTTCCGGTACACAAGCTTCTGCTTTTTTTACAAAATCATCATTGGTCACTCGGACCATATTAAGATCAATACTTACTTCTGCCATTATGCGTTGGCTCTCCTTTCATCAAGTTCTTTGATAATCTGAGGATAAATCTTATCCAGATCATAGAACATCATTGTAATAATAGTAGCAATATTTGTAATGATCGGTACCCAGATATACATCGCTGTGATATAGTGCTGTGCAGTTGTTGCCTGTACTGCCAGATCCGGATCAAATCCACCAAACTGAAGAAGTGCTGCTCCAACGCTGCTGGCGATTGCCATTCCGACTTTACCGATAAAACCATTTACTGCTGAAAGGGTTCCGGCTGTATTCACACCACTTTTCCATTCACCATAATCAACCGGGTCAGGCTGCATTGCAAAATGCATACTTCCCTTCAGTCCGTATCCTGCTGCTGCGATCACTGCACCTGCCAGAAGAACAGGAACATTTGTGCCACCAAAGAAGATGATCAGAAGAGCACCCATATGTACAAAACTTCCTCCAACCATCAGATTTCGTTTTGATGTCAGTTTTACAAGGAATGGTGCACACAGGTTTGTAATGATTGGAACTAATGTTGTGATTGTTGCTACAATCTGTACAAGTGTTGTATTCTGTACAACATAGGTAAAGTAATAAATAACTGCACTTGCCTGGATTACAAATCCGCCAAAGAACCATACGATATTCAAGGCAAAAAGTTTCCACGGTTTGTTGTGAAGCAGACAGGAAATATTCGCTTTGAGACTGACTTTTTCCTGCTTGATTGTTACACGCTCTTTTGTATTAAAGAAGCAGAAGAAAAATACAAGACATCCAATGACACCAAAGATCATCATTACGATACGGAAACCAAGTGCTTCATTGCCATTTCCAAATTTGTCTACAAGTGTAAGAGCAAATGCACTGACTACAGTGGATCCAATGGATGAGAAAAATGTTCTGCAGGATGCAAGAACAGTTCTCTCATGTGGATCTTCACTGAGTGCAGGAAGAATAGATGCCATCGGGATATTTACAATTGTATATGCTGTTGAAAGCAGAATATAGGAAACATATGCATAGATCAGCATACCTGTCTGTCCGATATTCGGAACAGAGAATGCAAGAACTGCTGCTACACCAAATGGAATTGCACCAAACAGGATCCATGGTCTTGATTTACCCCATTTTGTGTTTGTTTTATCAATCAGAAATCCTACGATCAGGTCTGAAATTCCATCGATAACTTTTGTTACAAGAAACATTACGCTGACTGCACCGGCATTCAGATGCATGACATTGGTATAAAAATATAACAGATATAATGAGATCATCTGCCAGATCAGGTTACATGCAAAATCAGAGGAACCATAGCCGATTCTCTGACGCCACAGACCTATCTTAACTTTCTTTTCAACTTCGTTCATTTTTCTTACCTCCAACTTAATTCTGATATTACTTTACTTCTTTTTTACAATTCCTCCAATTGTGATTTTTTTTATAAAATACTGACGTTTTTTTCGATTCTTATGTTATACTTTTTATAATCATATTAAATATCAGAAGGAAATGATTTTTATGCAGTTTACCAGAGAAGAATTCAAAAAACACATTTATGCTTATGAAGAAGACGAATCTTTTTACAAAGCACTTTATTATGAAAAGCAAAAAAATCCTGAAACATTTCATGATTACTGCC
The DNA here is from genome assembly GCF_934372025.1 of uncultured Blautia sp. Lineage (GTDB taxonomy): Bacteria > Bacillota > Clostridia > Lachnospirales > Lachnospiraceae > Blautia_A. Next base: position 107,540 of record NZ_CAKROJ010000002.1, on the reverse strand, counting down.
TTAATCTTGACCGCAATCTGATAGCCAGACACAGGCTTTATGTCCCGGAGCTGCTGACAGAGGCCTGGTATCCTTACATGAAAGAAAAAGATCTCTTCCTCGATCTGGCCGGAAATATCATGCTCTATAAACACTACCGTTACACTCCTGTTTTTTCTCATGAACATGAATTTTTTGAAATTCTCTGCATTTATGACGGAACAGCAGATACAACAATTCAGGGAATCCGCCACACTCTGCATACCGGTGATATCTGCATCATTCCTCCACATACCAAACACAGTATAGGGATTTTTGACGACAGTATTGCTTTAAATATCCTGATCCGCGGCAGCACATTTCAGTCTACTTTCTTTCAGGCTCTGACAGCCGACAGCGCCCTGGCTCATTTTTTTGCTCACGTATTGTACCGCAAAACTGAGGGTAATTATCTGATTTTTCACTGTGGTAATGATACGCAAGTCCAGGAAATGCTGGAAACAATGTATATTGAATATGTTGGTCATGAGAAGTACAGTTATACATTTCTGAACTCTATGCTTATCCTGTTTTGGGCAATGCTGCTCCGTTATCACGAAAGTGATATCGAATCCATTCTTACCAGAGATACTTCCGGTAATTCCATGACTGATATTCTCAACTATCTGACCCAGAATTATCAGACAGCTACTCTCAGTGAAACAGCTTCACATTTTGGCTACAGCAGTTCTCATTTCAGCACATTAATTAAGGAAGGAACAGGGCAGACATTTCTTCAGATCATCCGCAGTATCAAACTGGAGCAGGCATGCCGGGCACTGCGTGAGACTTCCTTAAGCAATACCGCAATCTGTGAACTGGTCGGTTATGACAGCCCGGAACATTTTATGCGGACTTTTAAAAAAAACTATGGTATGACTCCTGGTGAATATCGTCGTAAATATAAAGAAGAAAATTTCTGATTTCTCATCTTTACAATCGTCTTAAACTATCGTATCTTATTAGTTGGATGAGAAAATTTTGAGGTATTGGGGATTCATTTATGTGTGAAAATACGAATACAAAAGTTAAAGCCCGTTCCATTGACATGGTAACGGGTTCTTTGTGGCGAAATATTTTTTTATTCAGCATTCCGCTGATGTGTTCACAGCTTCTTGAAGTTGTCTTTAATTTAAGTGATGTTGCAGTCGTCGGTCGATTTGCAGATTATAAGGCACTGGGAGCAGTTGGTTCCACCACATTGCTGGTAACATTGTTTGTCGGATTTCTTATTGGAATGGGAAGCGGTGTCAATGTACGAACGGCCCATGCGCTTGGTTCAGGTAACCGTCAGAGCACAGAAGAAACCGTTCATTCAGCACTGATACTCTGCGCATTGATGGGATTGCTTGTCGGTGCAGTCTGTTTCTTCTTTTCCAGTGGGATGCTGAGACTGCTTCATACCAAAGAAGATTTGATCGGACAGGCTTCTCTATATCTGAAAATCTATGCGATCGGTCTTCCGGCTATGGGAGTATATAACTTTGGTAATGGTGTATTAAGCGCACGCGGTGATACGAAACGTCCACTTTATTATCTGGCTGCTGCAGGTGTCCTGAATGTAATTTTAAACCTGTTTTTCGTCATTGTTCTGCATATGGCTGCTGCAGGTGTTGCCACTGCCACTGCAATCGCTCAGTATGTTTCTGCTGCACTTATCATGGTGCATCTTTTCCGCCGAAAAGATGAATGTCGCGTTACTCTGAAAAAACTCAGATTTCACAGGAATGCAGGAAATGCTATCCTTATGATCGGTATTCCGGCAGGTATCCAGAATGCAATCTTTGCGATTGCAAATCTGTTTGTACAAACCGGTGTCAATTCTTTCGACACTTATATGGTTTCCGGAAATGCAGCTGCTACCAATGCTGATACGATCATATACAATGTCATGTATGCGTTTTATATCGCATGCTCCAGCTTTATGGGACAGAATTATGGTGCAGGAAATAAGAAAAGGGTTCTCAAAAGTTACTTTATCAGTTTGTTCTATTCTTTCGCAACCGGATTGCTTTTGGGATTGCTGCTCTTCATCTTTGGACATCAGTTTTTGTCTATGTTTGCTACAGACCCGGCAGTTATTGATGCTGGCATGCAGCGAATCAAAATCATGGCATTTTCATACTGTGTATCTTCCTTCATGGACTGCACGATCGCGGCTTCCCGTGGTCTTGGAAAAACAATCATTCCAACGATCATCATTATTCTAGGATCCTGCGTATTCCGTATTATCTGGATATATACAGTATTTACCTGGTTCCATACGATCCCGGCACTGTTTCTGCTATATCTCTTTTCATGGATCATCACATCCATTGCCGAAATCATTTATTTTATTATCATCTACAGGAAACTCTGATTCCTGTAGGTGATTTTTTAATGTTAAATTATTGTCATTTTTTAAAAATTCATCGATTTTTTATTGCTTTTATCGATTAATTATGTATAATAAACTCTATGAGAAGTTGGAATGATCCACTTCTTTAAGGTTATAACAGCCAACCTATTGATGGCTCCAATAAAGAAGAGAGGTAAATGTAAGATGGCAAAAATCGATTTAACTAAGTATGGCATCACAGGTACAACAGAAGTTGTATACAATCCTTCTTATGAAGTATTATTCGAGGAAGAGACTAAAGCAGGTCTTGAAGGATTTGAAGTAGGCCAGGAAACAGAACTTGGCGCTGTTAACGTTATGACAGGTATCTACACAGGACGTTCTCCTAAAGATAAATTCATCGTTATGGATGAGAACTCCAAAGATACAGTTTGGTGGACTTCTGATGAATACAAGAACGACAACCATCCTGCAACACAGGAAGCTTGGGACGCTTGTAAAGAAATTGCAAAAAAAGAACTTTCCAACAAGAAACTTTTCGTAGTTGACGCATTCTGCGGTGCTAACGCTGATACTCGTATGGCTATCCGTTTCATCGTTGAAGTTGCATGGCAGGCACATTTCGTTACAAATATGTTCATCCAGCCAACCGCTGAAGAACTTGAAACATTCGAGCCAGATTTCGTTGTATACAATGCTTCTAAAGCAAAAGTTGAAAACTATAAAGAACTTGGCCTGAACTCTGAAACAGCTGTAATGTTCAACATTACATCCAAAGAACAGGTTATCATCAATACATGGTACGGCGGAGAAATGAAGAAAGGTATGTTCTCTATGATGAACTACTTCCTTCCACTGAAAGGTATCGCAGCTATGCACTGCTCCGCTAACACAGACCTCAACGGAGAAAACACAGCAATCTTCTTCGGACTTTCCGGAACAGGTAAAACAACTCTTTCCACAGACCCGAAACGTCTCCTGATCGGTGATGACGAACACGGCTGGGATGACAACGGAGTATTCAACTTCGAAGGTGGATGCTACGCAAAAGTTATCAACCTTGACAAAGATTCTGAGCCGGACATCTACAATGCAATCAAACGTAACGCTCTTCTTGAGAACGTAACAGTTGATGCAAACGGAAAGATCGACTTCAACGATAAGAGCGTAACAGAGAACACTCGTGTTTCCTATCCGATCGACCACATCGAAAAAATCGTTCGCCCGATTTCTTCTGCACCGGCAGCTAAGAACGTAATCTTCCTGTCCGCAGACGCATTCGGCGTACTTCCTCCAGTATCTATCCTGACAGAAGCTCAGACACAGTACTACTTCCTGTCCGGATTCACAGCAAAACTTGCTGGTACAGAGCGTGGAATCACAGAGCCTACACCTACATTCTCAGCTTGCTTCGGCCAGGCATTCCTGGAACTGCACCCAACAAAATATGCAGAAGAGCTTGTTAAGAAAATGGAACAGAGCGGAGCAAAAGCTTACCTCGTTAACACAGGATGGAATGGAACAGGCAAACGTATCTCCATCAAAGATACTCGTGGTATCATCGATGCTATCCTCAACGGAGATATCAACAACGCTCCTACCAAGACAATTCCTTACTTCAACTTTGAAGTTCCAACAGAACTGACAGGTGTTGACACAGGAATCCTTGACCCACGTGACACATATGCAGACGCTGCTCAGTGGGAAGAAAAAGCAAAAGATCTTGCTGCAAGATTCATCAAGAACTTTGCTAAATATGAAGGAAATGAAGCTGGTAAAGCACTTGTTGCTGCTGGTCCTCAGTTATAATTTCATAACAAATAGCAAAACCAAAGGGGCTGCCGTTTAACGACAGCCCCATACTTTTATCTATACTCTTTATATCTATACCCAAAACTACTACGAAACGAGATGATAACACATGAGTTGGTATAATGAAGCAATTTTTTATCATATTTATCCTTTAGGTCTGACTGGTGCTCCAAAACAGAATGATTACGCAGAACCAGTACATCGCCTGAATACTCTCCTTCCATGGATCAGCCATATCAAAGAAATTGGATGTACTGCACTGTACATCGGACCACTCTTCGAAAGTGTCGGTCACGGATACGAGACAACTGATTATAAAAAGCTTGATTCCCGCCTTGGAACAAATGAAGATCTGACCGCTTTTGTCAAAGCCTGTCATGAACAGGGCATCAAAGTAATCTTTGATGGAGTGTTCAATCATACCGGACGAGATTTCTTTGCATTCAAAGATATTCAGCAGAATCGTGAAAATTCAAGATATCTGAACAGGTACTGCAATGTTAATTTCTGGGGAAATAACGAATATAACGACGGTTTTTCCTATGACAACTGGGGCGGATACAATCTTCTTGTCAAATTAAACCAGCGTAATCCGGAAGTCCAGAATTATATCTGTGATGTAATTCGCTACTGGGTATCTGAATTCGACGTCGACGGAATCCGTCTGGATGCTGCCGATGTACTTGACTTTGACTTTATGCGCGCCCTTCGTCGTACTGCTGATGAAGTCAAACCTGATTTCTGGCTGATGGGTGAGGTTATCCATGGTGATTACAGCCGTTGGGTAAATGGAGAAACTCTGCACAGTGTAACAAATTATGCCCTGCATAAAGCTCTTTACAGTGGACATAATGATCACAATTATTTTGAGATTGCGCATACTGTAAAATATCTCCAGAATATGGGAAATCTGGATCTCTATAATTTTGTAGACAACCATGATGTTGAAAGGATCTATACAAAGCTGTCCAACAAAGCACACTTTGCTCCGGTACATGTACTGCTTTATACCCTTCCAGGTATTCCAAGTATTTACTACGGATCAGAATTCGGTATCGAGGGACGTAAGGAACGTTCTTCTGATGACAGCCTCCGCCCTGCTCTGGATTACGATAAATATTCTGATGCAATAAATATTAATCCATGTACTGCTCTTATCGCAGCCCTTGGAAAAATCCGCCAGAACACTCCTGCTCTGAGCTACGGAAGTTATACTGAACTGCAGCTGACAAACCGTCAGTTTGCCTTTGCACGTGATCTGGATGGTGTACGTGTCATTGTAACCGTCAACAACGATGATAACGATGCCTGCATGAATCTCCCTGCCGGAAATGCAGCTGAATATATCGGCACTCTTTCAGGACAGAAGGTTACTGTTGAAAATGGCCGCATTAATGTTACAGTCCGCGCCAACAGCGGTGAGATCTGGGTACCGGCAGGTGATATGCCGGAATATACACCTGTAGACCTTGAAATAACACCTGAAGAACCAGAGAATACTATTTCTGCTGATGAAGCTCCTGTATCCAAAGAAGAGCATACCGAAGAATCTTCAACTAAGACTATCGAAGAATGTATTACAGAAGATGACTCCACTGTAGAAGATTCAGATGAAAAAGCACCAGTCAAGGTTGATCTGACTAAATCACCGGATGATATGTCAGTTGAAGAACTTCAGGCAGCTATTCTTGCTAAAATGGCAAATAATGGCCCGGTTACTGAGCAGATGAAGAAAACTGTCTATGATAATATCTGGCATGATTCTCTTATCAACTGGCTCAGGAGTTTTCACTGATTCATCAAGCACTTAACTAACAGAATTTAAAAAGAGGGAAACTGTTCAACATATATCTGTATGAACAGTCTCCCTCTTTATATTTTATAGTATTCTATCAGTTAGTTTACTGTATTGCATTGTTATGCACATTTCCTGTTAATCTCTGTCTCAGTTCTCCACCAAGCATTGTCACAAATACACTTACGACGAATACTGAAATACATCTGTCCAGATAATCAGTCAGGAACTGTACTGCAAAAATACTTCCTGTCAGACCAAGCGGTGTTTTGGAAAGAAGCTGTACCAGGATAGAAGATCCTGAAGAAGTTACACCACCAAACAGAACTGCATTGATTACAGAACTAACAATCGTTCCAGGAACTGTGATAATTGCCGCAGCTGCCAATACTTTTACTTTTTTTACTGACATACGGCGAAATACCAGTCCGCTCATAATACCAGTGATTATACCAACCGGTGCAAAATACAGGGAATAAATATCAACTGTCATTCCCATAAAGATTCCACTAAGCAGGTTTGGGAGCATACCAAACCACGGTCCAAGAATTGCTCCTGTAAGAATTGTTCCAATACTGTCCAGATATACCGGCAGTTTCATAAAAAGAGCAATCTGTCCGCCAACAATGTTAATTCCTACCGCAAGTGCTACCAGACAAATCTGATAAGCATTGATTTTTTTGTCTTTTTTCATCTTTCAGCCCTCACTTTACAGTTCATGCAGAAGTCCAAGTTCTTCTGTTTTCCATCTGCTTCCGTCTTTTTTTCTAAGTACCCGTTCCATAAAGAACATAAAGAATTTCTCAGAATCGGTTTCTGTAAGAATTCTGCTGTTTGGTTCTTTTCTCCAGAAGTTCATGGAATCAACGACTGTCTGCCCTCGACACAGCCCGTCGGTTGCCACTGCTGTAAAGCTGTCAAATCCATCACACATGGAGCGATCAATAAAATATGCCATTGCCAGCGGGTCATTGATCACACATCCAATAATGCCTTCCTGTTCCCAGTGAAAATCCATATAAAATCCCGTGATCTTTCGGATAAACTCTCCTGTCTCCGGATCCAGACGGCACATATATTCCAGTCTGTTTGGAGTCAGAACAATTTCTCTTGTAACATCGAGACCAATCATATGAATCTTATTATTTTCTTTCGCAAAAAGATCGTATACAACTGCTGCTGCATCAGGATCACACCAGTAATTATATTCCGCAACCGGTGAACAGTTACCATGGCTTTTAAAGTTTCCGCCCATAGACACAAGTTCTTCCACGTTAGCAATCAGCTCCGGTCTTTTAGAAAACACCTTGGCAAGGTTCGTCATCGGACCAAGTGCAATAATAGAAATCTTCTCTTTCTCCAGAATTTCTGTCAGAAAGTCAACTGCACTCTGCTTCTCGCATTCTCCATCTACTTCCGGCAAAAAGCTCTCGCCCAATCCATCCATACCATGAGTATCTCTGGCATCGATATACTCTTCTCGAAGCGGAACTTCTTCCCCGATATAAACCGGAATCTCAAGTCTTCCAAGCTGTTTCAGTACTTTTCTGGCATTTACAGCTCCCATATCTGATGGAACATTGCCTGAAACTGTGGTTATTGCCACGATATCAAGTTCTGGTGAATTTGCCGCAAGCATGATTGCGAGTGCATCATCGATTCCCGGATCACAGTCTATAATAATTTTGCGCATAAAAAAACTTCCAACCTTTCCTTCTTCTATGAAAATTATTTTAATAATCCTCCACAGAAAAAGGCATCATCGATTGAAAGATACCTGAATGACCTAGTTTTTTATACTGGGAGGGTTTCGAACCAGTTATGTAATTGTCGTTCCTTACGAACTATTTTGCATTGTATCAAAAGAAGCTTTAAAATGCAAGTATTTTTTACATTTCAAAGCTTCTTCTGTTAAACTTTTTTATTCAAACAGTTTTTTTACCATTTCTGCATCAAAGGTCACAGAAGACACATGATTTACTTCTATCTGATACAGTGCATTTGCTGCAATATGCTCTGCTGCCTGCTCCAGATCACGAATACCAGAGGTATCAGCAAACTGTTCAATGACTGCATCCAGTCCATCCGGTGCAACCACGCACTCTTCTTTTTTGAGACTCATACGCTTCAATACTTTTGGAAGTGCAAATTCTGAGAAAATAATTTTCTTTTCTTCCGCAGTATAATCCGGAAGTTCAATGACCGCAAAGCGGGACATCAAAGGAGCACTGATCTGTGACTTATCATTTGCTGTTGCAATCGGATATACACCAACAGTAGGAACCATGCATTCCATATAGTTGTCTGTGAATCCCAGATTATCGAGCAGTGTCAGCAATACATCTGCCGGATTACCATTTCCTTTACCATTTGTAGCCTTATCAAGCTCATTGATAATAAATACCAGATTGGATTCCCCGGACATGGAAAATGCCTCCATAATAATTCCCGGCTTTGCATTTGCATAAACACGTGAACTTCCGGTAAGCTGTTCCGGATCATTGATCGAACTCATATCCAGTGTAGTCCATGGAAGCTTCAGAATACGGGCAACTGCATAGGCAATCTGTGATTTACCGGTTCCGGCCGGGCCGACAAGAAGAAGTCCGTATGCTGGAAGTGTATGTGTACGGTTGATCTGAATGATTGTCTCAATAATTCTCTGTTTCACTTTTTCCATTCCGTAAAGTTCTTCGTCCAGAATACGACGTGCCTCAACTGGATCAATAGATTCAAAATAATTATTTTTCCACTGAATGTTCATCATAATAGACAATGCTCGCTGTGCATGTCTTCTCTCTTCCTGCGAAACCTCATGTGATTTTGCTACAGCAAGGTTTCTTCTTGCCCACAGACGAATATTGTCTGGCATGGTTCTGCCTGCACATACCATAAAATCTGTAATACTCTGAATGCTGGTGAGCTTCATGTCATCACCATCTTCTGCTTCTTCGTCATTTTCAGAAAGGTCTTCCGGTGCATTGCTTGCCAGCAGACGTTCGATCATAAACTGAAGAAATCCGTCCTCAGCAGAAAGCTTGGTTCCACCTCCAAATGCTGTCTCACGAATCTTATAAACGGCATAACCCGTCTCTTTGTTCTGTCCCGATAATCGTACACTGATATGGTTTTCTCCCAGCCATTTAACGAGACTCACAAAACGTGCGTCTATCTTCAGAATATCTGCCGGAATATCCCCATCCTCTTCTTTAAATTCAAAAGCCGATTTCTGATTTGGATTGGAAAACACTCCACATGAATGATGTTTCCACTGACGATTTTTATTATCAATAATTAAAATTGGTTTTTCAGGTGATGGTTTCTTTTCATTTGACTGAAAAGTCGTATAGGTACATACTGGATCTTTCTTTTCTGTTTCTGCATTACTGAAATCAAATACTGGCATAATAATCTGTCACTCCTCGTCTGTTTTATTCTGTCTTTTCCATAGCTTATTCGAATGAATTCCCATCATATTCCTGTCGCGGAAATTCAATCCAGTTTCAATCCTGCAAGAGCCTGTGCGAATGCATTATTCACCGGTTCTGCAGCTTCTTTCTGCTGTTTTTTCAGGTATTTCTGTACATCCCGCTTATTAACACCTGCGCCTTCTTTTGCTCTTCTTGCCTGAAAAGAAGAAAGTTTTTCTTTATATCCACATACACAGACAAATGTCTCTTCTTTGCCTTTGACAAGCATTTCCATACGCTTATGACACTTTGGACAACGCGCATTTGTTGTACGTGAAATTGTCTCTCTGTAACCGCACTCACGATCCTGACATACCAGCATCTTACTGTTCTTACCATTTACAGCAAGCATTCGTTTTCCACAATGCGGACAGATTTTATTAGTGAGGTTATCATGTCGGAACGTTCCTGAACCTGTTTTGATCTCACTTACGATTTCATCTGTATATTCTCTTATCCCGTCAAGAAAGACTTTCTGTTTTAATTTTCCCTTTGAAATATCGGACAGTTTCTTTTCCCAGTCTGCAGTAAGTTCCGGCTTTTTCAGATCTTCCGGAACCAGTTCCAGAAGCTGCTTTGCTTTGGATGTCAGATAAATCTCATTTCCTCTCTTCTCCATAAGAAATGTGTGAAAAAGTTTTTCTATAATATCCGCTCTGGTTGCAACAGTTCCAAGTCCGCCAGTTTCTCCCAGTGTTTTAGCTGCCTGTGCATCTCTGGAAGACATATATTTCACTGGATTTTCCATTGCTGCCAGAAGTGTTGCCTCAGTAAAATGTGCCGGTGGCTTTGTTTTTCCTGATGTCAGACGACTCATATCTATATGAAGTTTTTCGCCCTGCTTCAGTACCGGAAGATTCTGATCTCTCAGTGTCTGCTCTTCTTCCTCATCCTCTTCATTTCCACCTTCATAGACTTCTTTCCATCCTGCATTTACAACTGTTTTACCACTTGCCACAAATGTCTGACCTGCCGCCTTTGCTTCCATGGAGGTCTGTTCATATTCAAATGGTGGGTAAAGGACACTTAAAAATCTCCGTACAACCATATCATATATTTTGCGTTCTTCATTCGTCATATGCTCCAGCTGTACAAACTGTTCTGTTGGGATGATTGCATGATGATCACTGACCTTTTTATCATCTACAAAACTTCCATTTGTATGAATCGGTTTGCTGATCAACACACCGGCCAGTTTCCTGTATGGTCCCGTACCACAGGCCTTCAGTCGTTCTTTGATCGTAGGGACAACATCCTTTCCGATATAACGTGAATCCGTTCTCGGATACGTAAGTACCTTGTGATTCTCGTATAATCTCTGCATGATATTGAGTGTTTCTTTTGCTGAGAAACCGTATTTCTGGTTTGCCTCCCGCTGAAGAGTTGTCAGATCATACAGACCCGGCGCCATCGTTTTCTTTGGTCTGCTTGTCACAGATACGACTTCCAGTGCTGCACCGGAACTGTCTCTCTGAATCGCTTCTGCGCGTTCCTTCTGGAAGGTACGATAACTTCCACTCTTTGCATCTTTCCAGGTCCACTGCACACCACCGGCCTGAAGAGTCACTCCAAAATACTCTTCCGGTTTAAATTTGCGAATCTCCTCTTCTCTTCTTGCAATAATCGCAAGTGTTGGCGTCTGAACACGGCCACAGGAAAGCTGTGCATTATGTCTGCAGGTCAGTGCTCTTGTTCCATTGATTCCAACCAGCCAGTCTGCCTCTGCTCTGGCAACTGCCGCACGGTAAAGATTATCATATTCTCTGCCATCTTTGAGATTATAAAATCCATCTCGAATTGCCTTATCTGTTACTGAAGAGATCCACAGACGTCGAATCGGCTTATGACATCCGGATTTATCAAGAATCCATCTCGCCACCAGTTCTCCTTCTCTTCCGGCATCTGTTGCTATAATAACATCTCGGATATCTTTTCGAAACAGCTGCGTCTTAACTGCCTGATACTGTTTGGAAGTCTGTCGAATGACTACCAGTTTCATCTTATCCGGCATCATCGGCAGAGTTTCCATATCCCATTTCATGTATTTCTTATCATATTCTTCCGGATCTGCAAGAGTTACAAGATGTCCCAGTGCCCACGTCACTACGTATTCTTTACCCTCCAGGCTTCCATTTCCTTTTTGGGTACAGTTCAGCACCCTTGCAATATCTCTTGCTACAGACGGTTTCTCCGCTATTACCAATGACTTCATATTTGTGCCTCTTTCTCAGGTTCTATACTACTAATTCGTTTTGATGTGAGTATATCATATCACAATAAAAAAAGGAAGGTAAGCTACCTTCCAATTTTGTATCCCACACCACGCACAGTTTCTATCAGATCTCCGGCTGTTCCAAGTTTCTGTCTTAGTGTCCGTACATGTACATCGACTGTCCTGCTTTCACCATCGAATTCATATCCCCAAATCTGGTTAAGAAGCTGTGTTCTGGACAACACCATTCCACTGTTTTTCAGAAGAAGTGCAAGCATTTCATATTCTTTTAAGGTAAGATTTACTGCTTCCTGATCTACAGTCACAACGTGTTTTGACGGACAGAGATACAGATTTTCCAGATGATATTCCTCTGCTCCCTTATCTTCTGTACGTCGAAGTCTGGCTTTAATTCGGGAAATCAGTTCCATCATACGGAATGGTTTTGGAATATAATCATCAGCACCACTGTCCAGGCCCATGACCACATCATATTCTGTTCCCTTTGCAGTCAACATAATAACCGGAAGCTTACGTGTGTCAGGTCTGGTACGCAGCTTTTTCAGAATCGAAATTCCATCTTCCTCCGGAAGCATGATATCCAGCAAAATCAGTGCCGGTATTTCTTTCTCCAGTTCTTTCCAGAATAGAGACGGCCGTTCAAATCCCTTTGCTTCCATTCCCTGACTCTTTAAAGTATATACCACAAGTTCTCTTATGCTTTCGTCATCTTCTACAAGATAGATCATTTATTTCCTCCTGCCTGTTTATCTTACATTTTTTCTCTACTATTATTACTTTAAAATATATAAACAGATTCTTTTTTATCTTTCTGCAAAGTATAAAAAACAAACGTTAAATTTCCCGTCTGTGCAGTGTTAAATGTTTGTAAATTTCTGTCAGACATGCTATGATAAATGCGAACACAATGGAGGAAATCATGTATTATTTTATTATAAATCCCAACTCCCGCTCGGGCAAAGGCGGATTGATCTGGAAAGATCTTGAACCTGTTTTGCAGGAACGGCATATCGAATATAAAACTTTTTTTACAGAATATAAAGGACACGCAGCGTTACTTTCCGCATCGATCACATCTGACATCCCGCCCGGTGATTCTCTTAAACTGGTTGCAGTCGGCGGTGACGGTACAATTCAGGAAGTACTGACCGGTATCAGTGATCTTTCCCGCGTTATCTTTGGCTATATTCCAACCGGATCCGGCAATGATTTCTGTCGGAGCATGAAGCTTCCACAGGATCCAAAAGAAGCTCTTGAACTGATTCTTTCAGACAGACGCCCTCACCCTATGGATGTTCCCCATATTTCCTGCGGTTCTAACAGCAGTCGTTTTGCAATCAGCTGCGGAATAGGCTTTGATGCAGGTGTTTGCCATGAGGTCAGTGTAACACCCATGAAAAAAATTTTAAATAAGATCGGTCTGGGTAAACTGGTCTATCTTTTTGTTGCTTTAAAACAGCTGCTTTTTCTGAAGCCATCTCCTATGACACTGATCATGGACAGTGATAAAAAAGCGGAATTTTCGAAGGTTTATTTCACAGCTGTCATGAATCAGAAATACGAAGGCGGTGGGTTTAAATTCTGTCCGGCCGCAAGCCCTTCTGATGGCTATCTGGATATAATTGTTGTCGACGGCCTGAGCAAGCCCAAAGTTCTGCTCTGCCTCCCTACTGCATTCTTCGGAAAACACACTCATTTCCATGGAATCCACATTTTCCGCTGTAAAGAGGTTACGATTCACAGTGATGTTACTCTTCCGGTACATAAAGACGGAGAATCTGCCGGTCTTATGAATGACTTTTCCGCATCAATGGAATCTCAGCAGATTAATATAATTTCATAAAAGATAAGACTTCTGACGAAATACGCTTTTCATCAGAAGTCTTTTTGTATATCCTGTTCTTATGATTTTGTCAGTTGAAACCGTAGAATTTCTGACACACTTTATATGCTGCTACAAACATCTTACGACCGCCTCTTCCCGGAAGATTCGCAGCACGTCCCAGAATACTGTATCGAAGCTTATGATACAGCCAGAGATCCTGTTCGCGGATATATTCCAACATTTCTTTCTTCTTATCAAGTGCTTCCTGTGTACCGGCACGAACCAGCATGATAGATGAAACTGTTGTGATAATATCCAGATAACTGAGCATATATTTCTTCAGATGCTTGTTATCAAACTGACATCTGTGAAAAGCATCTGCCATCAGTTTATTTACGCGGATCTGCTGGTCAATTCTTTTGATCATTACTTTCTCATTAACAGACTGGTCATCTCTTCCGATAAAGTAACGATAGAAATTCACATCCAGATAATACATATTCTTAACTGACGGAAGTGGTTCAAATGCAAACAGATTATCCACATAGAATGTATGCTTTGGCAGCTCTAATCCACATTCATGGAGAAGTTTGGTACGATAAATAATAGAATGCATCAAAAGGTATTTGCCCTTCGGCATATGCACACTGTCCCAGCCAAAAATTTCGTTAACCGGAAGGCAATGTCTGTACTGCATGACTTTCTTGCGGGTCGCTCCCTGCTTCTCATAGACAAAGTTACTGATCAGCATATCCAGTGTCCTCGGTCCGCGTGTCAGCTCTGTCAGCGTACGAAGGATCTGCATATACGCTTCTTCGTTTACCCAGTCGTCACTGTCTACAACCTTAAAGTAAAGACCTGTCGCATTACGGATTCCGGCATTGACAGCTTCTCCATGTCCACCATTTTCCTGATGGATAGCTTTGATGATCGTCGGATATTTCTCTGCATATGCATCTGCAATCTCTGCTGTGCGGTCAGAAGATCCATCATTAACCACAAGGATTTCAACCTCTTCCCCACCCTTTAACAGTGATTCAATACATTTGTCCATATATGCTTCTGAGTTGTAACATGGAATTGCTATACTCAACAATTTCATTTTTCTGTTTCCTCCTTCATGTACTTTACATAAGCTCTGAATGCAGATGGGATCGCATACTGCCTTTCAGACTGTTTCTTCTCTGCAAAAATAAATGGCATTTCTCTGTCTGTATCCAATGATGCCACACGAATCAGATAACCGGTCATTCTCCACTCAATATGCGAAAAAACATGTTTTGCATCCGGGAGTTTCTCAATATAGAGTGGTTCCAGCTGCATACGTTCCACTTCTGCCAGTACTTCATCACGTGAAAGATGTCCCTCTAGATTCGGAAGTTCATATAAACCGGCGAGAAGCCCTTTCTTCGGTCGTTTTTGTATGACTGTTTTTTCTCCATCCTGTATTACAAGAACAGTACGATTTTCCAGACTTCTCTGCTTCTTCGGTGCTTTGACCGGCAGTTCCTCTACTATGCCATGCTGATATGCCAGACAAAATTTTGCTATCGGACAATCTTCACAACGTGCCGGACCATTTGGCACACATACAACGGCTCCAAGTTCCATCATTGCCTGATTGAAGTCTCCCGGACATTCCTGCGGTATTACCTCCTGCAGTTTCTCTTCTGCCTGCCGACGTACAGACTGCTTCATGATATCCTGCCTGTCTTCGGTAATTCTCGACAGCACACGGAGAACATTCCCATCCACTGCCGGAACAGGAATCTGATATGCAATTGATGCAATCGCCCCTGCTGTATAATTTCCGATCCCTTTCAGTTCAAGAAGCTGCTTATAGGATGCCGGAAGCTTCCCTCCATAGGTGCTGACTACTGTCTGTGCTGCCAGCTGCATATTACGGACACGATTATAATATCCCAGCCCTTCCCACAATTTCATCAGCTTTTCCTCCGGACATGCTGCCAGTGCCTGTATGTCCGGCAGTTCTCCGATAAAACGCTTAAAATAAGGTTTCACAGCTTCTACTCTGGTCTGCTGAAGCATAATCTCCGACACCCACGTATAATAGGCATTGTTCTGATCTCGCCACGGAAGCTGTCGTCTGTTGTCCCTGTACCATTCCAGAAGAGGCTGTACAATGTTATTCAGATTGCCTGCCATTTTCTCCATTTTCATATTCTTTTCTCTTATTTTTCTCAGTATGTTTTAGTATAACACACTTTTGCTCAAATGCCAGTTGATTTTTTTATTTTACCAGATAAAATATTATGTTACGGGAAGCTCCTTTTATTCCTGAAGAATACGTTTTTGGAAAAATTGTCAGAAAAAAGCATGGAAGATTTTAATTTCATTTCTTCCATGCTCATTTTATTTCTGCTTATTTCGTAACTGTTCAGAATCCTCTCAGCTACCCTATTTCTTAGTACATTTAAATTTCAGATAAAGCACCAGCCCGGCAAGAATTGCAAGGATCACAATAATATATCCAATTTTTGATGCAAGGCTTGTTGTGTAAGAATCAATAAAAGTAACAATTCCAATCAGAATCAATGCTACTCCGGATCCCCATGTCATTTTCTTTTCATCGTATTTTTCTTTACGAAGCTTCGTATTACCGCCTTTCAGAAAAATATCTCCATGTCCTGTCAGAAGCATAATTCCAACGATCAGTGCTGCTCCTGCAAGAACAAAATCAAACGATCTGTCCATTCTTTTCTCCTGTATTTAGTTTATTTAATAAAAGCATACGATCGGAACGCCATACTGTATCAGGTCATACAGAATTCCTGCATTCTCCGAAGGCATATTGATACATCCATGAGATCCGTCTGTAAGATAAATGTCACCGCCGAACTCATCTCTCCATGATGCATCATGGAAACCAATTCCTCCATCAAACGGCATCCAGTACTGTACCTTTGATTCATATTCATAGCTTCCATCAGCTTTCATACTTCCACGCAGAACATCCGGACTCTTCTTGTAATACAAGGTAAAGATACCCGCATGCGTCTGACGATCTGCATAACTCATATTACCAGATACAAAATCAGATTCAAAAATATCCGATCCATTCTGATAATAATACATATGCTGTTCACTTAAGTCCACTTCTATATAGGTATTACCCAGGTCATTTATACCATATGCATTCGCAGTCTGTGAATAAACAGGCTCTCGGGTAGTCTGTGTACCGGACTGAATTTCCTGGCTCAGCTGTGCAGCCTCTGCTGCCTGGTCTATCTTCCATCCATATACGGAACTTGATACGTAAACAGTTCTGCCGCTTGTTGTCTGAAATTCTCTTTCTGTACCAACTGTGTCATATGTTGCTGCGAGCTGTGCTACATAATCTGCCACATGCTGCTGGAAGGAATTATCATCCCAGACCAGTTGCCCTTTCTCATCAAACTGCAGCCAGTCTTTAATCGTATCTCCATTCAGAGTCGTAGTCTGATCACCAAAGGTATACGTAATGCTTGCTTTGGTATAATTATTGCATGCTTCCAGTGCGGACTGCAATGCCGGATCATCACTGGTCACTTCTGCATCCACATATGCTTCCGGTGTGTCACCAAAGTTTACAGATGCCTGTCCTGCTTCTACTGCTGCATCCAGAACTTTGTATGCTGCCTTGATATCCAGCTTACTTCCGACAGTTTCCGGAACGATCACAAACTGACCATTCTGATATGCCACATATGCATTCTCTGGTTCTGTCTGATTCTCTGCCTGTGCACAGCTCAGTGATTTCAGTTTTTCCTGTAACTGAGTTCTGTTATAGCCGGTATTTTCAGATACTGTATAACTTTTCTGCTCATACAGACCTTTTATCCATTCATATGGTTTCTGTTGTTTCAGTAGCTTCAGAACTTCCCCTGTGGAAAGATACTGGTAACTGATATCTGCGCCCGCAATTGTCTGTGGTGACTGATCTCTGGCAGACACCTCAATTGAATAATTCTGGAATTTCTGTTTAAACAGATCCTCAACCTGAGATGCAGTCATCTGCGAACAGTTCACACCATTGATCCAGGTACCTTCAAAAAACCGGTCTGCAAAATAATAACTTGCAGCACCATAAGCACATCCCCCGAGTACAACAAGCATAAGCATGATCAGCCCAAAAATCTTTGCACCTTTATGTTTCTTTGGTGTTTCTGCATTCCGGTACTCTGGTTTTGCTGATTTTTCCTTTTGTTTCTTAACCTCCGGGGATTTTTTCTTTCCGGATTTTTTCTGATCCGGCATCTCCATGTCATCTACCGGAACGTATACTACGGGTTCTGGTCTCGCGGATTTACGACGCTGCCTTACCGGCTGTGGTTCTTCATCATATTCCTCAGATTCCTCATAGTCATCTTCATCTGATTCTTCAATATCTTCGTCCGGTTCCTCTTCAGAGTCCGTATCTTCGTCCTCCTCTGTCCCTTCATCCGGTTCTTCTACAGAATCATCTACCGAATCATCATACTCTCCCAGATCATCCAGTTCTTCATCTTCTAAATCAACTATGATCTTATCCATGGCTGCATTAATTTCTTCTTCGATACCTGTATTCACATCTGATTCCCCGGAAACATCTTCCGGCAATCCATTCTCTATTTCTCTGTTGCTCATCTAATATACTCCCTGAATACAACCATTTTTATCTATTTTTTCCTGTAACGTTTCCATTATAACATACTTCTGTATTTTTGCACCTTAATTTATAGCTTTTTTATATTCTTTTTCTGCTCTTATTATTTAAGAATATTTACCTGTTCTTAATATAGAAATCCCCGGAAATTACTCCGGGGATTCGACTTTAGTCAGTTATATTATTTAAGAATTTATCAGATTATTTTTCAATGAGAAGGCTTTCACCTGTCATATCTGCCGGCTGTTCCATTCCCATCAGCTGAATCAGAGTCGGGATAATATCAGCCAGACATCCGTTCTCTTTCAGAGTATATTTCGGATCTGCATTTACAAGGATAAACGGAACCGGATTTGTTGTATGAGCAGTCCATGGTTCTCCTGTCTCATAATCGATCAGCTGCTCTGCGTTACCGTGGTCAGCACAGATAAACATCTGTCCGTCAACTTCCTTAAGTGCTTCTACTGCTCTTCCAACACATCCGTCAACGGTTTCGATTGCCTTAACAGCGGCTGCCTGTACACCGGTATGACCAACCATATCCGGATTTGCAAAGTTGATAATGATCACATCATATTTGTCGGATTTGATTGCATCTACCAGTTTATCACAAACTTCCGGTGCGCTCATTTCCGGCTGAAGATCATAAGTAGCAACCTTAGGAGATTTTACAAGAATTCTGTCTTCTCCCTTGTTTGGTTCTTCTACACCACCGTTGAAGAAGAATGTAACATGTGCATATTTTTCAGTCTCGGCGATACGAACCTGAGTCATATCATGAGCTGCAAGATATTCACCAAATGTGTTCTTAAGAAGTACTTTATGGAATGCAACCAGTTTGTTCTGGATTGTTTCATCATAGTCTGTGAAACATACATAAGTAAGATCCAGCTTCTTAGCTCTTTCAAATCCTTTGAATTCGTCATCACAGAATGCTCTGGTGATTTCACGTGCACGGTCAGGACGGAAGTTGAAAAATACCACGGAATCTTTATCCTGGATTTTTGCAACCGGCTGTCCGTCTTTCTCGATAACTGTCGGAAGTACAAATTCATCTGTCTTTTCATTGTCATAAGAAGCCTGAACTGCAGCTGCTGCGTCTGTACCTTTAACGCCTTCCCCTTCTGTCAGAGCTTTGTATGCAAGTTCTACACGATCCCAACGGTTATCTCTGTCCATTGCATAGTAACGTCCGGAAACAACACCAATCTGTCCAACACCGATTTCTTTCATCTTGGCTTCCAGCTGTTCGATGAATTCTTTTCCGGATGCCGGAGGTGTATCACGTCCGTCAAGGAAGCAATGTACATAAACTTTGCTCAGTCCTTCTTTTTTTGCCATTTCAAGCAGTGCATACAGATGTGTGATATGACTGTGTACACCACCGTCAGAAAGAAGTCCCATGAAGTGGATTGCAGAATCATTTTCTTTTGCATTCTTCATCGCAGAGAGAAGCGCTTCGTTCTTAAAGAAATCTCCATCATTGATTTCTTTGGTGATTCTTGTGAGTTCCTGATATACGATACGGCCTGCGCCCATATTCATATGTCCAACTTCAGAGTTACCCATCTGTCCATCAGGAAGACCTACAGCCAGTCCGCTGGCATTTCCTTTTACAAATGGATATTCTGCCATCAATTTATCCATAACCGGAGTCTTTGCTTCATAAATAGCATTTCCCTCATGTCTGTCATTCAGTCCATAGCCATCCAGGATCATTAAAACGGTTGGTTTTTTACTCATAGTATTCTCCTTTTACTGTATAGTTTTTCCGCATACAAATGCAGTATTTACTTGTATCTTTTCCTCTTATATACTACCAAAAATCTAGAATTTTTCAAGGATTTTATCGGAAAAGCTTAAGGGAAGAACTGATAATTTATCCTTCGTATCCATCTGAAGCTGTTCTAGCCATCCACCACAGATCGCAACAAGAAGTTCCTGCATCATACCACGGGATTCCGGAGCAAACTTCTCCACCCGTTTCACCATCGCTGCCAGACTTTTCAGTCCACCGGACTGTACTTCACTTAAGTTTTCGTAGCCGGATGCCTGCAGTGTGGCAAACAGATCCTCAATCAGAACCTTTTTCTGCTCCATCTCCATACCGTCAATCCATTTATGCAAAATTTCTATAAAACGAAGAGCCGTTCTGCTGAGACTGTCTCTGCGTACCAGTGCCGGACCCTGTACTTCCCAGGAAAATCCATCATGCTGAAGCAGTCCTTTACTGGAACTTGCAACAATGACCGGGGCTTTTTCATGTTCCAGAAGAGTACCGATAATCGAATACTCCGGAATGATCCGGATGATCTTATCCATCATCTCTTCTGTTTCCGGCAGTTCCTGAAATTCTTTTGAAAAACCCGGTCCATCATTGGAATAGACTTCCAGGATCTTTTCATGCGCCTCTTTGCACATGACTGCTCCATAAATTGCAAGATTTCCACCTTTTGAGTGCCCGCCAACACGCAGCATTCCGGTGGTATTCTCTGAAACCCGCCGTACATATTCTACAGCACGCTCCTGTGCCGGCACAACACCTGTACTTAAATTGAAATCCTCTTTCCATCCAATAATCGTATCATCCGTTCCACGGAAAGAAACATAGGAAGTTCCATCTTCCAGAACAATTTCCACCGCCGCAAACTGCTGTTCCGCCTCTGTTACAATCTCATTGACATAATTACGGATCACACTGTTTCCAAATCGGTTTGTCTCTGCCATTTCCAGCATCATAAACGGAGCCAGGCGGATAAATGATTTATCCGCCTCCAGTTCTTCCATCGTATGAAGTTTCATGAATTCTTCTGCCAGATTTTTCAGCTCAATTCCTTTCTGCTCTGCCACTGCTGGAATCCCGTCAAGATTCACATAAGAAAAACAGGCAAGAATCAGGTTATCGACCTCGTTGAACTTTGACTGTTCAAGGGAAAGATCACCTCTCCAGTTGATATAATCCATTATATTTCCCATAAGCCTCTCCTTTTGCGAAAATATTTTTACTCCGTTCACAGAAACAACTTAAGGTATAAAACATATAATACTCTATGAAAATCTTACTCTCCGTATACACGAAGCATACTGCTTACTTTACGCACAGAACTTCTGCTGCTCAGTTCTTCCATAGCAGTGCGGAAATCACCCTCACGAACCTTTGCTGTAATAACGACTACTTCTGCGCTTCCTTCTTTACGGCCCGCCTTCTGAATGATCTGAGCAACACTGACACCATATTTTGCAAATACTGCCGTCATCTCAGCCAGTACACCACAACGGTCTTCTACAAGCAGTCTCATAAAATAGCGGTTATGAGTATCTGCCATTTTCTTGACTGGAAGTTCTTTATAGCAAGTACATCCGATTCTCGCACAGCAACCTGCCTTGATATTTCTTGCTATCTCAAACAGATCTCCAACAACGGCACTTGCTGTCGGCAGTTCACCTGCACCACGTCCATAGAACATTGCATTTTCCACAGCATCGCCATTTACAAATACCGCATTGTAGGAGTCATTTACGGAAGCAAGCGGATGGCTGCTCGGAATCAGCATCGGACAAACGTATGCCTCAATTCCTTCTTCTGTATTCTTCGCAACTCCGAGAAGTTTTATGTCACATCCCATTTCCTTTGCATATTTGATGTCTTTTGCTGTGATCTTTGTGATTCCCTCAATATAAACATCATCAAATACGACTCTGGAATTAAATGCTACCGATGCAAGGATTGCCACCTTACGTCCGGCATCCAGACCTTCAATATCAGCAGTCGGATCAGCCTCTGCATAACCGAGCTCTGTTGCAAGAGCCAGTGCATCCTTAAATTCCATTCCATCCTGGGTCATCTTAGTCAGGATAAAGTTGGTTGTACCGTTCACGATACCCATAACTTCTGCCATATGATTGCCTGCAAGACACTCTTTCAGTGGACGAATGATCGGAATTCCACCGGCTACTGCTGCTTCAAACAGGAAATCCACATGATGTGCTTCGGCTGCATCAAGAAGCTCTTTGCCATGTACAGCGATCAGATCTTTGTTTGCTGTTACCACATGTTTGCCGGCATTCAGTGCAGACAGTATATAACTTCTTGCCGGTTCGATGCCACCAATCAGCTCAATTACGATATCAATATCCGGATCATTTACGATCTCATCCCAGTTATTTGTCAGAATAGCCGGATCTTCCACTTTGGCTGCGGCCTTTTCCAGATTACGCACCAGTATCTTTTTAATTTCAAGCTGACTTCCAAGTTTTGGAAGCATCTCCTCTTTCTGCTTCTGCAGTACCTTATAAACACCTGTTCCTACTGTACCAAAACCCAGAAGGGCTGCACGAATCACTTTTTGTTCCATTTTGGAATGGCTCCTTTCTCCTCGTCTCTGCAATAGCAGAGAGTATTGTACAACTATTTTTTTATAGTATGGTATAAAATGGATTTTGTCAAGCACGGACATTTGTACGTCTGAGAAAAAATACAAAAAGAAGCCGGGTATCTCTCAACCTGGCTGGTTTTGAAATATCCGGCTTCTGAAATCACTTTATTGATGATTATTTGTAGTTTACGATCTTTCCGAAATCTGGTTTCAGAGAAGCTCCACCAACAAGACCTCCATCGATGTCGCCCATTGCAAACAGTTCTGCTGCATTTCCTGCATTTACAGATCCGCCGTACTGGATGCGGATAGCTTCTGCTGTATCTGTATCATAGATTTCAGCAACACACTCACGAATACCTTTGCAGATTTCCTGAGCCTGTTCGCTTGTAGCTGTTTTACCTGTTCCGATAGCCCAGATTGGTTCATAAGCGATAACCATAGTTTTAGCCTGATCTGCAGTTACATTCTGAAGACCAACTTTAACCTGCTGACGGATCCAGTCCATAGTGATGCCCTGTTCTCTCTGCTCAAGAGATTCTCCACAGCACATGATTGGTGTGATACCATGTTCGAAAGCTTTAAGAACTTTCTTGTTAACATCTTCGTTTGTTTCTCCGAAGTAATCTCTTCTTTCGGAATGTCCAAGGATAACATATTTAACACCAGCATCAACCAGCATAGCCGGAGCGATTTCGCCTGTGTATGCACCTTTTTCTTCGAAGTACATGTTTTCTGCTGCTACAGCGATATTTGTACCTTTGCAAGCTTCAACAACCGGAACGATGTCGATTGCCGGAACACCAAATACTACATCAACTTCTTCGTTAGCAACGAGTGGTTTCAGAGTTTCTACTAATTTAACTGCTTCGCTTGGAGTCATGTTCATTTTCCAGTTTCCAGCGATAATTTTCTTTCTTGCCATTTTTAATATCTCCTTTTTTATTTATCGTTAGCTGCTGCTACACCCGGCAGTTCCTTACCTTCAAGGAATTCCAGAGATGCTCCACCACCTGTAGAGATGTGAGTCATCTTATCGCCATAGCCAAGGATATTCACAGCTGCTGCGGAGTCACCACCACCGATGATAGTTGTAGCTTCTGTATCAGCAAGAGCTTTAGCAACTGCTTCTGTACCATGAGCAAAGTTCGGCATTTCGAAGCATCCCATTGGTCCGTTCCATACAACAGTCTTAGCATCTTTTACAGCGTCACAGAAAATCTTTTCAGTTTCTGGTCCGATGTCCATTCCTTCCCAGCCATCCGGAATGCATCCACGTTTTACAACCTGGATATTGCAGTCGTTAGAGAAGTCATCACCGATTCTGTTGTCAACAGGAAGAAGAAGCTTAACGCCTTTTTCTTCTGCTTTCTTAAGCATATCTAATGCGTACTGAAGATAATCATCTTCGCAGAGGGAATTACCAATGTGTCCGCCAAGAGCTTTGGAGAATGTGTAGGACATTCCACCACCAATGATCAGAGTATCAACCTTGTCAAGAAGGTTATTGATAACAGAAATCTTGCTGGAAACTTTAGCTCCACCAAGGATAGCTACGAATGGTCTCTCCGGATTTTCTACTGCATTTCCAAGGAATGCAATTTCTTTTTCCATCAGATATCCAACTACTGCTGTATCTACATATTTGGTAACACCAACGTTGGAGCAGTGTGCTCTGTGAGCTGTACCAAATGCATCGTTTACAAATACATCGCAAAGAGAAGCAAGTTCTTTACTGAACTCATCTCCGTTCTTTGTTTCTTCTGCACGGTAACGTGTGTTTTCAAGAAGGATAACTTCTCCGTCTTTCATTTCAGCTACTGCTGCTTTTACAGTATCATCAACAACAACCGGGCTCGGAACGAATTTAACTTCCTGTCCAAGAAGTTCTGTGAGACGTTTTGCAACTGGTGCAAGTGAAAGCTCCGGTTTTGGTTCTCCCTTCGGTTTGCCAAGATGGGAACAAAGAATGATCTTTCCACCATCTGCGATCAGTTTCTTGATTGTAGGAAGAGCTGCTACCAGACGGTTCTCATCTGTGATCTTACCGTCCTGAAGCGGTACGTTAAAGTCGCATCTTACCAGAACTCTCTGGCCTTTTACATTGATATCATCAACGGATTTTTTATTTAATCCCATGCTAATGTTCCTCCAAATTCATAAAAAATGGGTCCGGTCCAAATCAGACCGGACCCTGACTGAGTCTATAACGTTATTGTTCGATTACAATAACCTGCTCCGTACTCTGACTTATTGGATTAATTATGCTCCAAGAAGTTTGCCAAAGTGTTTGATTGTACGAACCATCTGGCTTGTGTAGGAGTTTTCATTGTCATACCATGAAACAACCTGAACTTCTGTTGTGCCGTTTTCAAGTGGCAGAACCATTGTCTGAGTAGCATCGAACAGAGAACCGAATCTCATACCAACGATATCGCTGGATACGATTTCATCTTCGTTGTATCCGAAGGATTCGTTAGAAGCTGCTTTCATAGCTGCGTTGATCTGCTCTTTTGTAACGTTTCCTTCAACTACTGCTGTAAGGATTGTTGTGGAGCCTGTTGGTGTAGGTACACGCTGAGCGGATCCGATAAGTTTGCCGTTCAGTTCTGGGATAACCAGACCGATAGCTTTTGCAGCACCTGTGCTGTTCGGAACGATGTTAACTGCAGCTGCACGAGATCTTCTCAGATCGCCTTTTCTCTGCGGTCCGTCAAGTGTCATCTGATCGCCTGTGTAAGCGTGGATTGTGCACATGATACCGGATTTGATCGGTGCAAGATCGTTAAGAGCCTTAGCCATTGGTGCAAGGCAGTTTGTTGTACAGGATGCTGCGGAGATGATTTTATCTTCGTTTGTAAGACCTTCATGGTTTACATTGTAAACGATTGTCTTAAGGTCGTTTCCAGCCGGAGCGGAAATAACAACGTGTTTAGCACCTGCATCGATATGAGCCTGAGCTTTGTCTTTGGATGTATAGAAACCTGTGCATTCAAGAACTACGTCTACACCGATTTCTCCCCAAGGAAGTTCTGCAGCGTTAGCTTTTGCATAGATTTTGATTTCTTTTCCGTCAACTGTGATGGAATCTTCACCAGCTTCTACTTTGTCACACAGTTCATATCTTCCCTGTGTTGAGTCATATTTTAATAAGTGAGCCAGCATTTTCGGGGATGTAAGGTCGTTGATAGCAACGATTTCAAATCCTTCTGCTCCAAACATCTGACGGAAAGCCAGACGACCGATACGGCCAAATCCATTAATTGCAACTTTTACTGCCATGATAAATTCCTCCTATGAATTGAATGGTTGATTTATGGCGCTTCATTGTTTGTTAAAGAAACGTCAACCTATTGCATATTGTATCGAATCTTATACAAAAATTCAAGTGAATTTTATAAAAAACATCAGAATTTTCTATATTAATGGAAATGAAAGCATAGCATCTGCCTTTTTTGCATGTTATAATAGTTGCAGTCCATACAAAGGGGGATACAAAAATGTCAAATCAAATCTTATGGGACTGCCATATGCATTCTTCTTTTTCTGCTGACTCGAACACATCTATGGAGGATATGATTCGTGAATCAATTCGCTGTGGGCTTTCCGGTATCTGCTTTACAGAACATCTGGATCCTGATTACCCACCCACTCCGGATAACGAAACATTTGAACTTGATCTGGACGGATACAGAAACACACTTTTTTCACTTAAGGAAAAGTATCAGTCTGATCTCGAGATCCGTTTTGGGATTGAGCTCGGGATTCAGCCACATCTGTCAGACTTTTTTAAAGAATTACTGGAATCGGTTCCTTTTGATTTTGTGATCGGATCTTCTCACGTTGTTCACGGCTATGATCCTTATTATGGTGAATTTTTCAGGGGACGCAGCGAATCCGAATGCTATCGGGAATATTTTGAATCTATTCTCGAAAATCTTACTTCTTTTTCGGACATGGATGTCTATGGCCACATTGATTATGTTGTACGATATGGACCCAACCAGAACAGAGAATATTCTTATGACCGCTATAAAGATATTCTGGATGAAATTCTCCGCACGATCATTGACAAAGGTCGAGGTATCGAACTCAATACCGGTGGATTTCATTACGGACTCGGCGAACCCAATCCATGCCGTGCCATTATTCGCCGTTACCGTCAGCTTGGCGGGGAGATCATCACAATTGGTGCCGATGCACACAGTCCGGATAAGATTGCCTATGCTTTTGATAAAGCTGCTGATATTCTTGCCGACTGCGGATTTACATATTATACTGTATTCAAAGACCGTAAGCCGGAATTTATCAAATTATGATTCTGACTTTCAGATAAAAAGTTTTTAAGGAGGAATTATCATGGCAAAAAAACGCCTTCAAAAAAAACGTGAAGCAGCCAGAACTGCATCACCCAAAACTACCACACCTATAAAAGAAACCGCTAAAACAACGGCAATCAACGTCGAAACAACAAAGACTGAAACTCCGAAGGTCGAAACAAAAAAAATCGAACCTCTCAAAGTCGAAACTGCAAAGACTGATGCTCCAAAGGTTGAAACAAAAAAAGCTGCTGCCGAAATCCCAGTAAGGGATGACGACGCGATCTACTGTGAGCGTCTTTCCAGACATCTCGATGAACTGAAATGGCTCTATTGTGAGTTATATCAGGATAATCCTTATGTTACTATGCACCTCAATGACCTTCTTACTGTACTCAAGAAATTCTATGATATGAGAAGCAATGACCTCAAAGAGTCTGATATCCGTCGTGCAAAAGATCCAAAATGGTACAAACGCAATGATCTTACCGGAATGATGATGTATGTCAATGCTTTTGCAGGTACACTCTCCAATCTGGAAAAGAAGCTGGACTATGTGCAGGAATGCAATGTAAATTATCTCCATCTCATGCCTCTTCTGGATTCTCCAAAAGGACGCAGCGATGGCGGATATGCTGTTGCTGACTTCCGCAAAGTACAGGAAGAACTTGGAAACATGGATGATTTTGCACATCTGACTTCCGAATGCCATAAACGTGGAATCAGTGTCTGCCTGGACTTCGTTATGAACCACACTTCCGAGGATCACGAATGGGCAAAACGTGCACGTGCCGGTGAGAAAGAATATCAGGATCGTTATTTCTTCTTTGACAGTTACGATATACCGTCTCTGTATGAGCAGACCTGTCCACAGGTATTTCCGACTACTGCACCTGGAAACTTCACATGGCTGGATGATATCCACAAACATGTCATGACGACATTCTACCCTTATCAGTGGGACCTGAATTACCGCAACCCGATCGTTCTCAACGAAATGATCTTCAATATGCTGTACCTTGCAAACCAGGGTGTCGATATCGTTCGTCTTGATGCTGTACCGTACATCTGGAAACAGCTTGGAACCAACTGCCGTAATCTGCCACAGGTACACACCATCGTTCGTATGATGCGTATGATCTGTGAAATTGTATGCCCGGGTGTCCTTCTTCTCGGAGAAGTCGTTATGGCTCCTGAGAAGGTTGTTCCATACTTCGGAACTGTAGATAAACCAGAATGTCATCTTCTTTATAATGTAACAACCATGGCCAGCACCTGGCACACAGTTGCAACCAGAGATGTTTCTCTGCTCCGCCGTCAGCTTGATATTGTAGCAGGACTTCCGCGAGATTATGTTTTCCAGAACTATCTCCGCTGCCATGATGATATCGGCTGGGGCCTGGATTATGATTATCTTGAGAACTTCGGGATCCAGGAAGTTCCTCACAAGAAATATCTGAATGATTTCCTTACAGGAAAATATCCGGATTCCTTCGCAAGAGGTGAACTGTACAATGATGACCCACGCCTTGGGGATGCAAGACTCTGCGGAACCACTGCTTCTCTCTGCGGAATCGAACGTTTTGGATTTGAGCAGAATGAGGAAGGCGTTGACCGTGCAATCCGCTATGACATCACTTTGCACGCTTTCATGCTTTCACAGTCTGGTATTCCGGTCATCTACAGCGGCGATGAGATCGCACAGCTTAACGATTACTCCTACAAAGATGATCCGGACAAAGCTGCTGATTCCCGTTACCTCCACAGAGGAAATTTCCGATGGGATCTCGCTGAAAACCGTAATCGTCCGGAAACTGTACAGGGCAAACTCTTCCCTGTCCTTGACAAGCTGGAACATCTCCGCATGGAACACAGTGTATTCAACAGTGATGTACCGATCCATACCATTGATACCTGGGATGATTCTATTCTTGCTCTTGTTCGCGAAAACGATGAAGAAAAATTCATCGGTATCTATAACTTCAGTGAATTTGACAAAGTTGCATGGATCAATGAAGATGATGGTATCTATACCGATCTGATCTCCGGCCGTGAGCTCGAAGCCAAAGGTGTGCAGATTCCTGCATTTGGATGCTTCTGGCTGTGCAGACGAAAGAAATAAGAGTTATTTGATTTCTGCAAAATGAAGCTTTCAATTTTACATATCCACAAAAAAGCAGCATCATAGCGTTTGCTATGATGCTGCTTTTTATGTTTTTATTTACGAAGCTTATCAATAAATGCTGTGAATTTTCCAGGATTCTCCTGATCCAGTGATCTGGCATAAATACCCTTCAGCCAAACTGTGATCACATCAATCAGAACCGGAGCAAATGTCATCAGAATAAATACAAGAATGATCATTCCAAAATCCAGAGATCCCAGTCCAAGAAGCTTCTGGAATATGACTGCCGCTGCAAAGAATATGAATTGCATTCCGTATATAATCGTCTTACGATATGCATTTAACGGTGCATACACAGTCTTTAATGCTGCCATGTAGTTCCATCCTGTAACAAGAACACATGCTGTGTTTAACATATCTGTCGAATGATATACATTCTGACATACCAGCATGATCGCAAATACGCAGGATGAAATGGTCAGTGCGGCAGGAAATGCATTGATAAATACATGCCGCAGAAATGTATGGTCAATCTTCTCATAATTATTTTCCTGTGCAAGTAAGAATGTCGGTATACCTACCGCACAGGCACTGATCAGAGACATCTGGATCGGCTCAAATGGATAAGTGTTTCCAAAGAAAATTGTCAGTAATGACAGCATGACTGAAAACATCGTCTTGATCAGGAACATAGACGCTGCCGTACGAATGTTGTTCACAACTCTTCGTCCCTGATTTACAATGTGCGGCATGGATGCAAAATTCGAATCCAGAAGAACTACGTTTGCAATATTCTTTGCCGCATCACTTCCCTGTGCCATTGCAATACTGCAGTCTGCTTCTTTCAATGCCAGTACGTCATTGACACCGTCACCGGTCATGGCTACGGTATGTCCCTGTGACTGTAGGGCCTGTACCATTGCTTTTTTCTGCTGCGGTGTTACACGGCCAAACACACTGTATTGTGCCACTGCATCCTGCAGTTCCTCTTCTGTTGTCAATGTAGTTGCATCTACATAATTTTCGGCATTTTTGAGTCCGGCACGTTTTGCAATTGCAGAAACAGTTACCGGATCATCACCGGAAATAACTTTAAGATCTACTTCCTGACTGTCAAAAAACGCCAGAGTATCCGGTGCTTCCTCTCGAATCACATCGGTCAGAAGCATCAGTGCCAGTGGTTTCAGTCCTTCCGGAAGTTCTGTTCCCTCTGTCATCTGTTCACTGTGTGCCAGTACCAGTACTCGAAGTCCCTCTTCTGCATACTTCTGACAACGTGCGGTCAGTTCCTGATTATCCTCCGGAAACAGAAATTGTGCTGCTCCCATCAGATATGTGCCATTTTCTTCAAAAACAGCACCACTGTATTTTCTGTCAGAAGAAAACGGAATCACATGTTTCAGTGTCATATCCTGTTTCGCCGGAAACTGTTTGCGCAGTGCATCAATCGTTGCATTCTGGTCTTTGAGTACACACATCATATTGCACATGATGCTGCTGATTTTATTTCTGAATGCAGAGTCTGTCTCTGTTTCCTCGACGCTTTTCCCTGCTGCATCTGCTGATTTATCTGTTTCTTCAGATGTTTCTGTCTCATTTACCGTTTCTACAGTATTTTCATAAGGTTCCACACGCTCCACGCACATGGTTCCTTCTGTAATCGTACCGGTCTTGTCCAGACAGAGTGTGTCGACTCTTGCAAGCGTCTCTATACAATATAATTCCTGTACAAGAGTCTTTTTATTTGCCAGAACCAGTGCTCCAAGTGTCAGTGCTACACTGGTCAGAAGTACAAGACCTTCGGGAATCATTCCAAGAACCCCTGCAACCATGCTTACAACAGAATCTCGGAATGTATCTCCTACAATATAATACTGTTTATAAAACAGCAGAGCCCCAATCGGCACGATAATGATACTGATCACTTTCAGGATCGCATTCAGAGAATTTTTCAACTCTGAATTATGACGCTTAAATTCCTTCGCCTCACTGGTGATCTGTGCTGCATAATTATCTTTTCCGACATGGATGATCTGACAGCTTGCTTCTCCGGAAGTCACAAAACTTCCGGAAAAGAGTTCATCTCCAACATTCTTCGGAAGATTATCCGATTCACCGGTCAGAAGAGATTCATTAACCTCTACACTGCCTTCCAGAACTTTTGCATCTGCCGGTACCTGGTCTCCGGTTTTCAGACAGACAATATCATCCAGCACCAGCTCTTCTGTTGGAACTGTCCACTTCTGTCCTTCACGAATAACAACGGATTTCCTTGCTGTAAGAATTGCCAGCTTATCAATTGTCTTTTTGGCACGAATCTCCTGAGCAATACCTATCAGTGTATTGATCACGATGATACATACAAAAAATGCATTTTTGTAAGAACCAACCAAAAGCACCAGTACCAGAAGTACAATATTCAGAAAGTTAAAAAATGTCAGTGTATTTTCTTTGATAATCTGCTTATAGGTACGGGTATTTGGATTTTCATCCGCATTGACCTTACCTTCTGCGATTCGTTCATTTACCTGTTCGTCTGTAAGTCCTGTCAATCTTTCACCTCACAATTTACTGCAAACAGTGTTCTTAATTTTACTTTCTCTACTCTTCCCCTCACAGCCGCTCTACAAACAGATCTGATATTAATACTCTTCTTCCTCTTCGCCTTCGCTGATGTCAGACTTCGGTTTATCAAGACCTTCAATCACGATACCGTGTTTCTGTGCGTAATCCCACAGAGCCGCATGAATTGCTTCTTCTGCAAGAAGAGAACAATGTACCTTAACCGGCGGAAGTCCATCGAGTGCTTCCATAACGGCTTTATTTGTAATCTGCATTGCTTCTTCGATTGTCTTTCCTTTGACCATCTCTGTAGCCATACTGCTGGTTGCAACTGCTGCACCACAGCCAAATGTTTTGAATTTACATTCTTTGATGATGTGAGTCTCATCATCGATATCAAGGAACATTCTCATAATATCACCGCATTTGGCATTGCCAACAGTTCCCACACCACTTGCGTCTTCGATTTCTCCTACATTTCTTGGATGCTGAAAATGATCCATAACTTTTTCGCTGTACATATATTAATTCCTCCTGTTATTGTCTTTTGATTATAATTGTCTGCCTTTTATAGACGTTACTTTTATCCAGCTCTGCTTACTGCTGCTGTTTCTTCATGAAGTCTTCATATAATGGAGACATACTTCTCAGGTACTGTACGATTTCTTTCAGTTTTTCTACTACAAAATCAAGATCTTCTTTTGTGGTTTCATCACTTAATGTAAGTCTCAGAGAACCATGTGCAACTTCATGCGGCACACCGATAGCAAGAAGTACATGAGACGGATCCAGAGAACCTGATGTACAGGCAGATCCACTTGAACCACAGATTCCATTCTGGTCAAGCATCAGAAGCATGGACTCTCCCTCAATGAACTGGAAGCTTACGTTTACGTTATTTGGAAGACGTTTTACTCTGTCACCATTCAGTCTGGAGTATGGAATCTCAGTAGTAAGACGACCAATCAGGTAGTCTCTCAGTTCGATTTCTTTCGCCGTACGTTCTTTCATTGTCTTTACTGCACGTTCTGCTGCTGCACCATATCCAACAATTCCAGGAACATTCTCTGTGCCTGCACGACGTTTGCGCTCCTGTGCACCACCATGTACGAAGGATTTGATCTTGACACCTTTACGGATGTAAAGGAAACCGATTCCTTTTGGTCCGTTGATCTTATGTCCACTGGAGCTCAGCATATCAATGTTATATTCATCTACATCAATCGGAACCTGACCAAATGCCTGAACTGCATCTGTATGGAACAGAATGCCGTGTTCTTTGGCAATACGTCCGATTTCTTTGATTGGCTGAATGGTTCCGATCTCGTTGTTTGCAAACATTACAGAAATCAGGATTGTCTCTGGTGTGATTGCTTTTTCAAGCTCATCCAGACGAACAACTCCATTCTCATCTACATCAAGATATGTGATCTTTGCTCCTCTTTCTTTCTCAAGATATTCACATGTATGCAGAATAGCATGATGCTCAATCTTTGTTGTAATAATGTGATTACCCTTGGACTTATATGCTTCAAAAGTAGCCTTGAGTGCCCAGTTATCAGCTTCACTTCCACCGGCTGTAAAATAAATATCTTCTTTTCTGGTATTCAGTGCATCTGCAATCTGCTGTCTTCCTTTTGTTACTGCTTCTTTACTCTTCTGAGCGAAATCATAGATACTGGAAGGATTTCCATAGTATTCAGAAAAATACGGAAGCATTGCATCAAGCACTTCCGGAGCAGTTTTGGTTGTTGCTGCATTATCCAGATATATCAATTTACTCATTGTCTTTCCTCCTGCTATAAATAAATTTTACATATTTTCCTTTTGTTTTTTCCGGCTTTCATCTATCAATTGATCCAGCATCATGGTATCCACTGCCTGCGTGATACTGTCGTTGATTCGTTTCCACACATATTTTGTTACGCAGATATCGTGATTCTCACAGGTACTCTCATCTTCCATTCCGGAACACTGCGCTGCCTCCAGACTTCCCTCCAGAACTCGCAGAACATCTCCTACTGAAATCTCGGCAGCCGGGCGACCCAGGCGATAACCACCACCAGCACCTCTGGTACTCTCCACCAGACCGGCTTTTTTTAGCTTTGCCATAAGCTGCTCCAAATAACTGTCTGAAATATTCTGTCGGCTTGCAATACTCTGAATGGAAACGACTTCTGTTTCACAATGCAGACCCAGATCAATTAAAGCTTTGAGACCGTATCTTGCTCTTGTTGACAGTTTCATCCACTCACCCCTTTAATTCCTAGTGTTTTCGTCGGATTTATTTCTAGTCATACTTTAGCAGAATACATCTGTTCTGTCAAGGAAGTTTTCTGCATATACTGATAAAAAAACACGAGGCCCTTTCATGTCAAAAGGATATTTTTTCAAAGGAACTTTACTTCTTACATCTGCCGGTCTTCTGAGCCGTATCATGGGCTTCTTTTATAGAATATTCCTGTCACATACTATTGGTGCAGAAGGAATTGGTCTCTATCAGCTGGTTCTTCCATTACAGCAGCTTGTCCTTGTCATAAGTACTTCAGGAATCCAGACTGCCCTCTCTCGTCTGGTTTCCTCACACACGGCCCTTGGAGAAAAAAAAGAAGCGCAAGATTGTTTTCGCCTTGGCACCCTTCTGGCTGTCTGCCTGTCCGGTATAATCTCCTGGCTTCTTTTTACTTTCTCTGATTTTTTTGCTGTACATATTTTAAAAGAAGCCTCTACCGGTTCCCTTATCCGATTTCTTTCTCTGAGTTTTCCTTTTGCAGCATTTCACAGCTGTGCTAACAGTTATTATCTTGGTCTCAAAAAAGCATCCTTTCCTGCATCCACGCAGATACTGGAACAATCCATTCGAATTTTTTCTTCTTTTTTGATTTTCCAGATCTGTCTCTCACGTAACCTCCCTATCACAGCGATGATTGCCGTAGCCGGAAGTTTTTTTTCTGAACTTGCTGCAGCTCTGTGTTCTTTTTTGATCATAAGCATGAAACATTCTGCTTCTCCGCTTTCTATAGAACAGCCTGTGCAAAAGATCCTTGAACTCAGTCAGACTGCACTTCCATTAACATTAAACCGTCTTCTGCTTGCTGTACTGGCCGCCATCGAAGTCATACTGATTCCTCAGCGCCTTCGTATGTACGGTCTTTCTCATTCTGATGCATTAAGTCTCTACGGTATTTTTACCGGTATGGCTCTTCCATGCATTCTTTTTCCGTCTACAGTCGCCAGTTCTGCCTCCGCCATATTGATGCCCTCCGTCGCAGAAATGCAGGCTCTTGGATACCGAAAGAGGATTCATCATATTACAGAACGGACCTGTGCAGCATGCATTTTTTTTGGTTTCTTATGCACACTGATTTTTTATTTTTCCGGTCCGTGTGCCGGAGCCATATTATTTCACAGTACCGGCGCAGGCCTTTACATCCGTACACTCTCTTTTATCTGTCCTTTTCTTTATACTAATATTGCACTCTCCAGCATTCTGAACGGACTGGGAAAAACCGGGATCACACTCATTCACAGTATTCTGGGAATTCTGCTGCGTATCTCCTTCGTATTATTTGCCATTCCTTCTATTGGTATGCGTGGATATCTGTATGGTCTGCTTTTGAGTGAAATCACTCTCAGTATTTTGCATATTTATGCACTTTATCGTAGTAATAAACCGCATAAAATTTCGAGAATGCCTATCGACAATGTCTTCTGAATCGTTTATAATTAGTTGCGTTATGTCAGATATGCGGAAATATTCCGCCAATATACTATTATGTCCGTCAAAATCCGGACACGAGGAGGAAATTATGGGATTTACTTTTTTAAAGAAACTGCCTACACCTAACGAAATCCGCACTCAATATCCCATTGATGCAGCAATTCAGGAACTGAAGGCAAAAAGAGATCAGGAAATCCGTGATGTTTTCACCGGTAAATCTGATAAGTTTCTTGCAATCATCGGCCCATGTTCTGCTGACAATGAAGACGCTGTGTGTGATTATCTTCTTCGTCTGCGCAAAGTGCAGGACAAAATTGCTGACAAGGTTCTTATCATTCCACGAGTTTATACAAATAAACCACGTACCACGGGTGAAGGTTACAAAGGAATGGTTCATCAGCCTGATCCGGAAAAAGCACCTGATATGCTTGCCGGTTTGATTGCCATTCGTAAAATGCATATTCACGCAATACAGGAAAGTGGTTTTACCTGTGCAGATGAAATGCTTTATCCGGAAAACTACCGTTATCTTTCTGATCTTCTTTCTTATGTCGCAGTCGGTGCACGTTCTGTAGAGGATCAGCAGCATCGCCTTACTGTCAGCGGGATGGAAGTACCTGCCGGCATGAAAAACCCTACCAGCGGTGATTACAGTGTCATGCTGAACTCAGTTGTTGCAGCACAGGGATCCCATCATTTCATCTACAGAGGCTGGGAAGTTGAAACAACAGGAAACCCTCTCTCACATACGATTCTTCGCGGTGCTGTAAATAAACATGGTGAACCTATTCCAAATTATCACTATGAAGATCTTCGTCTTCTGTGGGAGAAATATCAGGAAAGAAATCTGCTTAATCCGGCAGTCATTGTAGATACCAATCATTCCAATTCCAACAAGCAATATGAACAGCAGGTTCGTATTGCAAAAGAAGTTCTGCACAGCCGTATGGTTGACCCTGAACTTCACAAACTTGTCAAAGGATTAATGATTGAGAGTTATATTGAACCTGGCAACCAGAAGATTGGCGGTAATCATATTTATGGAAAATCCATCACAGACCCATGTCTTGGATGGGACGAATCTGAAAAACTGCTTTATACAATTGCAGAAATGTGCTGACCAAAATCATACACCAGATACATTTATTTAACTCGAATGAGAGATTACGGAATAATCTCCTAATACATAAAAAGGACACAGCCACTTACATGACTGTGTCCTTTTTTAATGTCTTGGATGTGCTTTCATATACACATCTCTCATCTTTAGTGCATTCATTCCCAGGTAAACCTGCGTAGACGAAATATCTGAATGTCCAAGCATTTCCTGAACACTCTTCACATCCGCCCCGTTCTGAAGCATATGTACTGCAAAAGAATGGCGCAATGTATGCGGTGTAATATCTCTGTGAATTCCGGCATTTTCTGCATAACCTTTTAAAACCTTCCAGAACCCCTGCCTGCTCATCGACTTACCGGAACAATTTGTAAACAGAGAATTTTCTTTTCTGTTCTTTACAAAAAATCCTCTGGAATGTTCCATATACTGCAAAATCGCATTTCTGCTTACATTTCCAATCGGAATGATTCGTTCTCTCTCTGTATCATGACAAATAACATATCCCAGCTGAAGATTAATGTCTGATACCTGTAAATGGATCAGTTCACTTACCCTCATCCCAGTTGCATACATCAGTTCCAGCATAGCGTTATCTCGAATACCCTTTGGCGTATTAAGATTCGGCTGTTTCAGAAGTCTGTCCACTTCCTCAACTGAAAGGATCTCCGGCATTTTTTTCTCAAGCTTCGGCGGCTTTAATGTTTCAGACGGATCTTCTGCTATTTTATCTGTCCTGAGCAGATACTGAAATAATGCTCTTATTGATGCAATATTTCTGGAAATCGTAGACGAGGCCAGATTTTCTTTCTGCATGACTTTCAGATATCCCTGCAGATCTGTCTTTGTAACTTCTATAAAGTTCTGTATCTCCTGACTCTGAAGATAGCGAACCAGTTTCTTCAGATCACGTTCATATGAAATCTCTGTATTTTGCGATGTATGCCTGCTTTCATGCATATATACGATAAAATTCTCAACTGTCTTTTCCATTACTGTTACATCCCCATATTTATACTACGACTACAGCTTCCCCAAATGTATCTGTATTATACTTGCAATTTTACATAAAATCAAACGTTTTTTTACACAAATTTCCTTTAAAATCAAGGTTTTTCGTACCATCTACCAAATATCGGAGGTTTATTGTAAACCAATACTATATATTGTAAATTCTACGTTAAAATATTTTTAAATTTTGTATCATAATTTTTGTTATGATCGGATTGCAATAAATCTCCAGTAAGATTCCAACACCAAAACAGACTGCACATACCATTACCTTTATCAGATACCATGCAATATGACCAGGAAAAAAAGTTCTGTTTTTCCATATCTGTACAGAACTTTCATATACAATTCCACACCCTGCCATAATACAGGGCAGATACAGAACCCATTGTGGAAAAAGCAGGCATACTCCTATCAGACCTCCCTGTAATCCAAACTGAAGAATTGACATGGTAAGCAGCATAGCAAGATTTATTCCTGTCATCAGCACCCCCACTACTGCAACTGGAATTCCAAAAATTGTAAGACCGCTTCCTGCTGCCAGTAGAAATATACCAGCACGCATTTTTATAACTTTCCCAACATAATCTACACCGCCCTCGCCAGCATAAATTCCCAAAAGATATAACGCAGAGGCTGTTTCCTGTCTCCATTTCATTTTGAACATAAGATTGGGTAAAATGATTCCTGTTACAAATCCCACAAGAAAAATCAGTTCTCCCGGAAATTTTCTGTTTCTGTATATAAACAGATTATTTTTCATTGCTTCACCCCATATCAGTCTACGAGATTTCTGCTGTTGTTAGAACGAAAAAAAGAGCATGATACATTTTAGTATCATACTCTTTTTGAGCGTCACTCTGAACGTTTATGTTTCTGAAAAATTATTTCGCATAATCAACCGCACGGCTCTCACGGATCACATTGACTTTAATCTGACCCGGATATTCCAGTTCAGCTTCAATCTGCTTGGAGATATCTCTCGCCAACAGAACCATATCTGCATCTGTAACCTGCTCCGGTACTACCATTACACGAATTTCCCTGCCTGCCTGAATAGCAAATGACTTGTCGACTCCCTTAAATTCATTTGTAATGTCTTCCAACTGTTTCAAACGATTTGTGTAAGTCTCAAGTGTCTCTCTTCTAGCACCTGGTCTGGCTGCTGAAATAGCATCAGCTGCCTGTACAATACATGCAACAAGAGATTCTGGTTCCACATCCCCATGATGAGAAGCAACTGTGTTAATAACAATTGCAGATTCTTTGTATTTTTTACAAAGATCAACACCAATCTGAATATGTGAACCTTCTACTTCATGGTCAATGGATTTACCGATATCATGAAGTAATCCGGCACGTTTTGCCATACGAACATCTACACCGATTTCTCCTGCGAGAAGTCCTGAAAGCT
Organism: uncultured Blautia sp.; assembly: GCF_934372025.1. Taxonomy (GTDB): domain Bacteria; phylum Bacillota; class Clostridia; order Lachnospirales; family Lachnospiraceae; genus Blautia_A. The sequence continues at coordinate 68,759 of NZ_CAKROJ010000002.1, read as the reverse complement.
GTGCCACTTCGATTGAATGTTTCAAAGCATTCTGTCCATAGCTTGAACGGAATTTCATACGTCCGAGAAGTTTCAACAATTCCGGATGGATACCATGAACACCGACATCCATTGCAGCATTCTCACCATCTTCGCGAATCTGAGTTTCTACTTCTTTCTGTGCTTTCTCTACCATTTCTTCGATTCTTGCCGGATGAATACGTCCGTCAACGATCAGTTTTTCCAGAGCAACTCTGGCAATTTCACGTCGAATCGGATCAAAGGCTGATAACACAACTGCTTCCGGTGTATCATCAATAATAAGATCCACACCAGTCAGAGTTTCAAGAGTACGAATATTACGTCCTTCACGTCCGATAATTCTACCCTTCATCTCGTCACTAGGAAGCTGTACAACAGAAATTGTAGTCTCTGAAACATGATCAACTGCACATTTCTGAATTGCGTTTACTACGTACTCTTTTGCTTTCTTGCCAGCATCTTCTTTGGCTCTGTTCTCCAGTTCCTTGTACATTCTGGCAACATCAACTTTGACGTCATCCTCTACACTTCTGAGTAACTCGTCTTTTGCCTGGTCGGAGGTCAGACCGGAAATTCTTTCCAGTTCCTGTACTCCTTTTTGTTCAAGTTCGTCTACTTTCTTTTCTCTTTTTTGTAACTCAGCAATCTTTGCCGTACACTCTGCCTCACGCTTCTCTACTGCATCCGCTTTTTTATCAACAGTCTCTTCTTTTGATAAAACACGTCTCTCATATTTCTGCAGTTCAGATCTTCGTTCCTTGGTTTCCTTCTCAAGTTCATTCTTTGTTCTGAGGGATTCTTCCTTTACTTCCAATAAAGCTTCTCTTTTCTTCGTCTCAGCAGCTTTTAAAGCTTCATCTATGATGCTTCTTGCTCTGTCTTCTGCTGTGCCAACAACTTCAGCATCTTTCTTTGCTTTGTTATCAACAGCAACCTTGCAAGTAAGAGGAACCGCAATAAGCAGTGCGACCGCTACAGCGACAATTGCAACAATAATTGTGATTGCCACAGGAGCACCTCCTTATTTAGTTTTCATTGTACAAATACAACAATACAAGTTTATCTGTTTTTAAGAATTATGTCAAGTTTTTCTACAGAATTTGTAAAATATCATTATGCCTGAGAATGCTGTGAAATATTCATCTCTTCCAACACTGAGAATATGTCACCTGAACGAAAACCACGACGGGACAGATAGCCAAACAGACGTCTCATCTCTTTCTCCTCAAGCTGTGTACCCGGCTCATATTTCTTCTCTACCATCTTTCGAAGAAGCCTTCTCTCGTCCGGCTCCTCCAGTTCTGCGGCTTCTTCCCAGGCATACTGAATCGTCGGACGATCTACGCCCTTCTGCTGAAGTTCCTGAAATATCTTCTGCCGGCTCCTGTCATGGATCCGATACATGATATAATTTCTTGCATATCTCCGGTCATCGACATACCCGTAACCCTTCACATAATCTACTGCATCTGCTGCCACAGCTTCTGAAAAGCCGGCACGGAGAAGCCGATCATATAATCCCTTCTCCGTGCGGTCCATATGTTCCAGAAGCTTCAGGGCTTTTTTGCGAGCCTCTTTGTGCTGCTGTTCCATATCTGTCATTTAATTATTCCTGCTCTTCTTCAGCTTCCTGTGTTTCTGTCTTTGGCTGTGTTCCCTCTTCTTCCGGAAGAAGATGATACTGGATTCTCACCTGCTTCTCAATCTCTTCACAAATTTCCGGGTGATCTTTCAGGAATACTTTAACATTTTCTCTTCCCTGACCGATACGTTCTCCATTATAGGAATACCACGCACCGCTCTTATTCACTACATTACATTCAGATGCCAGATCAAGAATCTCACCTTCTCTGGAAATACCGGTACCAAACATAATATCAAATTCAGCCTGTTTAAATGGCGGAGCCACTTTATTCTTCACAACTTTCACCTTTACATGGTTACCTACCATCTCGCCACCCTGCTTCAGTGTCTCTGTTCTTCTGACATCCAGACGAACAGATGCATAGAACTTCAGTGCACGTCCACCGGTAGTTGTTTCCGGATTACCAAACATGACACCAACTTTTTCACGCAGCTGGTTAATAAAAATAACCACACAGTTGGAACGGCTGATTGCCGCAGTCAGTTTTCTCAGTGCCTGAGACATCAGTCGTGCATGAAGTCCTACATGACTGTCTCCCATATCGCCTTCGATTTCGGCCTTTGGAACAAGTGCTGCAACAGAGTCAACGATCACAATGTCTACCGCACCGGAACGAACCATTGTCTCTGTAATCTCAAGAGCCTGTTCACCATTATCCGGCTGTGAAATATATAAATTATCAATGTCTACACCGATATTCTTCGCATATACAGGATCCAGTGCATGCTCTGCATCGATAAATCCTGCAATTCCACCACGCTTCTGCACTTCCGCTACCATATGTAATGCAACTGTAGTCTTACCACTGGATTCAGGACCATAAATCTCTACAATTCGTCCCTTCGGCACACCACCAACTCCAAGTGCAATATCCAGACCAAGAGACCCGGTCGGAACAGCCTCAACTACCATGCTGGAGCTGGAATCTCCAAGTTTCATTACAGATCCCTTACCATAATGCTTCTCTATCTGGCCAAGAGCTGCTTCCAGGGCCTTTTGCTTCTCTTCATTCATCATCTTATGAATTCTCCTTAAATTTATTTAATAAGCCAATACCAAACCTATGTTCGTGTTTTCTTCTTATATGCTATTATAAATCTCCGATAAAGTCAAGCAAAACTTTTCGACAAAAGAGGCACTGTTTTTACACAGTGCCCCTCAAGATTTTATTATTTTTATTTGTCACCAATCAGCCAGTTATACATTTCTTCATACTGTGCTGCGGAATGGCTCCATGAGAAATCAGCAGCCATTGCCCGGTCAACCATCTTATTCCATTCACGTTTATTATCATAGAATACACGCTCTGCATTACGTACTGTTGCAAGCATCTCATGTGCATTATAGTTTGTAAAGCTGAATCCTGTACCGGTTCCTTCAAACTCATTATACGGCTGTACGGTATCCTTCAGTCCACCTGTCTCACGAACGATCGGCAGTGTTCCATAACGAAGGCTCATCAGCTGGCTGAGTCCGCAAGGTTCAAACAGAGACGGCATCAGGAACGCATCAGATGCAGCATAGATTCTGTGTGAAAGAGGTTCATCATAATAAATCTGTGCAGATACTTTGCCATGATATTTCCAGTCAAAATGACGGAACATGTTTTCATAACGTTCTTCACCTGTTCCAAGTACCACAATCTGTACAGCATCCTGACAGAGTTCATCCATCACATATGCAATCAGGTCAAAGCCCTTCTGATCTGTCAGTCGGGAAACAATTCCGATCAGCATTGCATTCGGATCTTCATTCAGTCCAAGATCTCTCTGCAGCTGAATCTTATTTTTCACTTTTTCCTTACGGAATGTCTTGGCATTATAGTTCTGTGCAATACATTTATCCGTCTCCGGATTAAATACATCATAATCGATTCCATTGACAATACCGCGCAGATCATGTGCTCTTGCATTAAGCAGTCCATCCAGACGTTCACCATAAAATGGTGTTTTGATTTCCTCTGCATATGTATTACTTACAGTTGTGACTGCATCAGCAAATACAATACCGCCTTTCAGGAAATTAGCATCTTCATACGCTTCCAGTTTGTCCGGTGCAAAATAATAATCAGAAAGTCCTGTAATTCCCTGAACGGTCTTAACATCCCATACTCCCTGGAATTTCAGGTTATGAATCGTCATAACTGTTTTGATTCCCCAGAAAAATTCATTCTGCTGGAAAGAATCATGAAGGTAAACAGGAACAAGACCTGTCTGCCAGTCATGACAGTGAATTACATCCGGGCGGAAACCGATTACCGGAAGAACAGACAGTACTGCTTTTGAGAAGAATGCAAATTTCTCAAGATCCCACGGTGCACTGTCATATGGCTTCGGTCCGCTGAAATAATACTCATTATCGATAAAATAAAACTGTATTCCATCATATTCCATATGCATAATGCCAACATAACAGTTTTTATATCCCAGATCCATATAAAAATGAGTGACATACTCCATTTTATCTTTCCATTCCTGCTTCATGCAGGCATATTTTGGTAAAATAACACGTACATCAAAATAGCGCTTATCAAAACACTTTGGAAGTGCTCCGGCTACGTCGGCAAGACCTCCTGTTTTAATAAATGGTACCGCTTCTGATGTTGCAAATAAAATATTTTTCATCTGTAAATGCCCTCCTTGTATCAAAATATCAGTGTATTTTCTGACATTTTCGCCTGCGACAGGCCTTTTGTTTATTATACTCCAAAACCACTTTGTTGAAAAGAGTGATTTTTGTATTCAAGGCGAATTTTATCTGCAATAAGCGCAATGAACTCAGAATTTGTCGGTTTACCTTTTCCTGTGCTGACGGTATACCCAAACAATGCATCAATCGTATCCATTTTGCCCCGACTCCATGCCACTTCTATTGCATGCCGTATAGCTCTCTCCACCCTGCTTGGTGTTGTCTGATGCTTCTTTGCAATTGTCGGATAGAGTACCTTGGTAATAGAATTAAGCATCTCCATATCATTTACCGACAGAATAATTGCATCTCTGAGATACTGGTATCCTTTTATGTGTGCCGGAACACCAATCTCATGTATGATATTTGTCACATCGTTTTCCAGATTTCTTTTTCCATATGGTGCCGTTTCTTCACGAACTGTCTGTCTCACCGGTTCCCTCATTTTTCTCTCATTTCCTCGGCGTATATGTTTGATCCGACTCAGGAGCACCTGTTTGTCAAAAGGTTTCAGCATATAATAATATGCGCCAAGATTAAACGCATCCTCTGTAATTCTTTCCTGTCCGACTGCTGAGACAATAATAAATGCCGGCTGTTTTTTCACCTGTGCATCATGGCTGCAGTGTTCCATAACAGTAAGTCCGTCCATCTTCGGCATAATAATATCAAGTACTACAACATCTGGTTCTTTTTCTCTTATGATGTTGCAGATTTCTTCTCCATTATGTGCCTTCCCGACCAGCGTCAGATCTTTATCTTCTTCGATCATCTGACCAAGTATTTCTGTCATTTTTACGTTATCATCTGCAATCGCCACATTTAATTTTTCCATGAGGCCTTTCCCTCCTAACCAACAAAAATCTTCTTCCTTAACAACAAAGACATTATAGTGGAAAGGCCTTCGCGAAATCAAGCGAAACAGGCTGAAACACTGGATTTTCGTTCGTCCTGAATCGACGTTTTCAGATATTCTTCAACATATTTTCTGCAAAAATACCATATCCTCCTGTAGAATCCTGTACAAAAACATGTGTGATTGCTCCTACAAATTTCCCGTTCTGTATCACCGGGCTTCCACTCATTCCCTGAACAATTCCACCAGTTATCTCCAGCAGTTCCGAATCTGTTACCTGAATCACAAAACTTTTATTCGCATCTTCATGATTCATGTCGATTCTCGTAATCTCTGCCGCAAACTCACGCACTTTTCCATCTACACAGCACAATACAGAAGCTTCGCCAACCTCAAGTTCCTGTTTATATGCCACCTCCATTTGCTGAAAATTTATTTCTCCTGAGGCGTCTGTTATCTTTCCATAGATTCCCTGTTCACAGTTTTTTTCTATACTTCCGATAATTTTTTCTGTCTCATAATGAATCAGACCTGCAAGTTCTCCCGGATTTCCACTGCTTCCTTTCTGAATTCCCACAATCTGAGCCTGATACAGATTCCCGTCATCAATATGGAGAAGTTCCCCCGTATCTACATCACTGATTCCATGTCCAAGTGCACCGTAATTTCCATTTTTATCTACAAAGGTAAGTGTTCCTATACCCTGCGTATTATCTCGTACCCATATTCCAAGTTTGTATTCTCCTTTTATATCTTTTACCGGATTCAATGATAATGGAATTTTCTGACCATTTCTCAACACTTCAAGAATTACCTGCGGCTGATTCAGTTTTTCAAGATCTTCTACCAGTTCTTTTTTATTACTGACCGTTTCATCATTAAAAGCCACAATGTAATCTCCAGGTTTCACAATATTTCGGGCCGGATTTTCCACGCATCCTTCTTCAGAAACTATTTCTCCGGTATCTATTACCAGCACACCTTCTGTTTCCATATAAATCCCAACCGTACTGCCACTTACAAATACGGTAGTACTGTCTGCCGGAGACACTTTCACATCTTTAAAAGGCAATACTCCCATGATTTTTCCGGACAACAGATAGCTTCCGTCTCCTGAAACTGTAATTGCATCATCAAAAGAAAGCAGCGGATAATCCAGAACTTTCTGTACCTGCTGTTCCTGTCCTTCTGATACATAAAGTTCATCCGGAATCTTTCTGTCAAGATATCGATAACCCAGCCAGATCACAGCAAGCAGATCCAGTCCGATGATCCACCAGAGTACATGCCGGTATTTTTTCTTTCTGTCCATTCTGCCACATCCTTTCTTTTGTGTAAGTATTTTTTGTAACAGGAACATTACGGAGTAATTTTCCATTAAAAAAAGAGAAGAGATCCTTTCAGATCATCCTCTCTTATTATGCTGTGAATGCAGCTATTTCAGTCTTGTATTTTTATGAATCTGTGCCAATTCTTTCATTTCTTTCGCATTTTGTAAAACAGCCTGCGTAATCTCGGCACCACCAAGAAGTCTCGCCAGTTCTCTTACAGAATCCTCACCTTCAAGTGGATGAATCTCTGTAATTGTTTCTGTCCCCTTCTGATGTTTTTCTATTTCAAAATGTATATCAGCCATTGCAGCAATCTGCGGAAGATGTGTGATACACAGTACCTGATGGCATTTACCAATAACTGCCATTTTTTCGGATACTTTTTGTGCCGTTCTTCCACTGATTCCTGTATCAATCTCATCAAAAATCAGAGTCTCAATCTGATCACGATCGGCCAGAATTGCCTTAATTGCCAGCATAATTCTGGAAAGCTCTCCTCCTGATACAATCTTTCCTAATGCCTTCACGCTTTCCCCTGGATTTGTTGAAATTTCATATTCGATGTCATCAAATCCATTAGCGGTATATTCTTTTTTGCGCTGAAAGTCAATATGAAACTGCACATCCAGAAAATTAAGATCCTTCAGACCTTCAATGATTCTCTCTGTGAGCATCTGACTGTATTTTTGCCGGATTTTCGAAAGTCTATCCGAAGCTTCATCCAGCTTTTCCCGGCTTTTTTCTACTTTTTCTTTTGCTTCCCGGAAATTTTCTTCATACCTGTCAAGATCTTCCAGTTTTCGCTGTTGCTTTTCGCAGTAAGTATGTATCTCTTCTATTGACTGACCATATTTAGCCTTCAGATTATTGATCTGATCCAGTCTCTTTTCTGTTTCATAAAAAGTTTCATCATCAAAATTCAACTCATCTGCATAGGAAGAAAGCTCTCTGTTAAAATCGTTCAGGAGCCCGTCAATTTCCTGAAGTGCTGATGCCATGGATTCCAGCTGACTGTCATATTCTGCGACACGCATCATTTCTCTGACAGCATTTCCCACTGCATCTCCTGCCCCCTGCGTTGAATCATTACCAGTCAGATTCCGCACTTCCTGTAAAGTCTCAAGAATTTTCTTTCCATTATTCAGTTTACGGTAAAGTTTTTCCAGTTCGTCATCTTCACCGGTTTTCAGATTTGCACTCTCAATCTCATTGATCTCAAATTCAAGAAAAGCTCTCTCTCTGTTACGCTGTTCTTCATCTGTATCAAGGTCTTTCAGACGCTTCAGAGAGTGCCTGTATATTTCGTATGCACTGCAAACCGTTTCTTTTGCCGGATAGATTTTTTCTTTTCCATATGCATCCAGAATTTCCAGCTGTTTATCCTGATATAACAATGACTGATGCTCATGCTGCCCGTGTATATCAAGCAGACAGGAAGCTACCGCCTTCATCTGACTGACTGTGCAGGTTTCTCCATTGATCTTGTTGATACTGCGTCCGTCCGTGATTTTTCGTGACAGGATCACCTGTCCGTCTTCCGGTTCCATTCCAAGCTCACGCAATGCCTGCTCTGCTCTCGGATTCTCAACCTGAAAAAGTAATTCCACCAGTGCGTAATTTGCACCTGCACGAATCATATCTTTTGCAACTCTGTTTCCCAGAATCAACTGCATAGATCCCAGCAGAATTGACTTTCCGGCGCCAGTCTCACCAGTCAGGATATTAAGTCCCGGACCAAATTCCACTTCAATATCTTCAATAAGTGCCAGATTCTTCACATGAAGATGAACTAACATAATTTCAGAATTCCTTTCAGTTTCTCAGCTATAATCCCTGCCTGCTCCGCATCTCGCGCAACACACATAACTGTATCATCACCTGCAATACTTCCAAGAATTTCCTTCCATTTCAAAGCATCCAGTGCTGCTGCAACGCCCATAGCCATTCCCGGTACTGTGCGGATCACGATCATATTCTGTCCCTGATCAAGTGATATCAGTGTATCCTGAAGGATCCTGGTATATTTATCCCCCAGCTCTACGGATGGTTCTGTAAGGATCGCATAACGGGATTTTCCATCTTTTCCTGCAACTTTCATAAGCTTTAATGCCCTGATATCTCTGGACACTGTCGCCTGCGTTACCTTGAATCCTGCCTCATTCAGTCTGGCAGCAAGTTCCTCCTGTGTATCAATATCATATTCCTGAATCAGTTCTATGATCTTGTCATGTCTAGCACTTTTCACTGCATTCCCTCCATCACAACGCTGCCGCCATATACTCGCAGCAGTTTCTGCTATTCCAATCTGTATTATTCCATTTTCTGCCGCAATACTTCTACAAAGCTTAAATGATTCAGTTTCAGAATCTTCACACTGACAGAAGCCTTGCGGATAACTATCCTGTCACCCGTTACGATGGGGATTTCCGTATCGCCGTCAAATGAGGCAAGTCCCTGTTCATGAACCTGTCTGCGTCCCTCTCCAAGCTCTACTGTTATCACATCTTCTTCCGGAAAAATAATGCTTCGCGTATTCAGTGTATGCGGTGCAATCGGTGTCATTATTGTCATTGCCGCATTTGGTGATACAAGCGGTCCTCCACAGGAAAGACTGTACCCGGTTGACCCTGTGGGTGTGGCAATGATGATACCATCTGCATTATAGGAATTCAGAAAAACATCATTAACATAATTCTTGAATCGTACTACACGTAATGGTCCTTCTCTGCATATCACGATATCATTGAGAGCTATGTCCTGTCCTATAATCTTATCGCCATGCCAGACTGTTCCTGTAAGCATCATTCTCTCTTCAATCTCATAGTCATCCGCAATAAGTTTATCCAGTGCGGCATGAATTGAATTCTTATCTACTTCCGCCAGAAATCCCAGTGTTCCCAGATTGATTCCCAGCATCGGAATCCCCCTGTAAACCACATCTCTTGCTGCCTGAAGAAGTGTACCGTCACCACCCAGGACAAGAATACATTGTGTGCCCTCCGGAATCAGATCCGGATTTGTATAATGATAGGCACCTTCCATTTTGCGTTCTGCCTGCTGAACCTGACATGTCTTTCCGTTTTTTTTCAGATATGAAACAATTTCATCTGTAATTTCAAAATCTTTATCTTTATCACTGTTTGTGATGATATAAAACCTGTCCATCTCCCCTAAGCCTTCCTTAATCCAGTTGACTGTGTGCCTCCTGCACCACAGTCTCAGGTGTTACCTCAAGAGACGATTGAATCACCTCATCTTCTGGTCTTTTCTTCAGGTGGAGCAGATATTCAATATTTCCCTCAGGTCCTTTGATCGGAGAAAAAGAAAGATGACATGGTTCCATGGAAATTGTTGATGCGTATGCGATCACTTTTTCTATCACTTCCAGATGTACTGCCGGATCCCGGACAACACCTTTCTTACCGACTTTCTCTCTTCCGGCTTCAAACTGCGGCTTGATCAGACAAACGATCTCCCCCTCCTCTGTCAGAAGATTACGTACCGGAAGCAGTACCTTTGTCAGGGAAATAAATGAAACATCGATTGATGAAAACTGTGCCGGCTCCTCAAGGTTTTCCGGAAGCACATAACGGATATTTGTTTTTTCCATACAGACTACCCGCGGATCATTGCGAAGTTTCCAGTCAAGCTGGCCATATCCCACATCAATAGAATAGACTTTCACAGCCCCATTCTGCAGCATGCAGTCTGTAAATCCTCCGGTAGATGCTCCTACATCCATGCACACCTTTCCATCCAGAGTAACACCAAAATTATTCATGGCTTTTTCCAGTTTCAGGCCTCCACGGCTCACATATGGAAGTGTATTTCCACGGACTTCGATCTTTACCGTCTCCTTAAACATCGTTCCCGCTTTATCTTCTTTCTGTCCGTCAACATAAACATCTCCAGACATGATGTATGCTTTTGCTTTTTCTCTGGAAGGTGCAAGCGCACGCTCTACCATTAAAAGATCCAGTCTTTTTTTCATTCCTGCTCCTCATATTCCTCTATCGCATCGAGAATATCTGGTGCTGAAAGACCGATTTTAGCTCTCAGACTTGCGATTTCCCCATGCTCCACAAAACGGTTCCAGATAGCGATCGGAAGTACTCTGACATCCGGATGACATGCTTCCATATAAGCTGCCACATGCTCGCCAAATCCGCCATTTTTAACATTTTCTTCTACTGTTACAAATAATTTATGGTCTTTTGCCAATTCATCAAGAAGTTCTGTGTCCAGCGGCTTCACAAAGCGTGCATTTACAAATGTAGGTTCTTCGCCCTTATTCTTAAGTTCTCTGTAAACCTGTTCACAGACTTCCGTCATACTTCCAACGGAAAGAATTGCTGTTTCTTTTCCCCTGTAAAGAATCTCACTCTTACCAAAACGTATCGGACTGTCGAATTCTTCCAGCCCCTGATACGCACTTCCTTTTGGATAACGGATTGCACACGGTCCGGCTGCATGAACAGCAAACTCCAGCATCTTTTCCAGTTCTCTGGCATTTTTTGGTGCCATAACTGTCATATTCGGAATCATTGTCAGATAAGACAGATCAAAATTTCCCTGATGTGTCTCACCGTCTGCTCCTACAAGTCCGGCTCTGTCGATAGCAAAAATCACGTGCTGATTCTGCATACAGACATCATGAATCATCTGATCCACTGCCCGCTGAAGAAACGATGAATAAATCGCAACTACCGGAACGACACCTCCCAGTGCAAGTCCTGCCGCAAAACTAACCGCATGCTCCTCTGCTATTCCAACATCAAAAAATCTGTCCGGAAAAGCTTTCTCGAATGCTTTCAATCCTGTTCCCTCTTTCATGGCTGCAGTGATCGCAACCAGTTTCGGATTGTCTTTTCCAAGCTTTGTCATTGTCTGCCCGAATACTTCTGTATAAGTCAGTCCTTTTTTTGAAGAAAGCGGTCTTCCTGTTCTGGTATCAAACGGCCCCGTTCCGTGAAACAGATCCGGGTGAAGGCTGGCCGGTTCATAACCACGACCTTTCTGTGTCAGTACATGAACGATCACCGGTCCCTCTACACGTTTTGCTTCGTTAAAAAGCTTCATCATCTGTCGCATATCATGTCCGTCTACAGGTCCCAGATAGGTAAGTCCCATATTTTCAAATAACATTCCCGGTATGATCAGCTGTTTGATGCTGCTCTTCGTCTTGCGCATAGTATCTACAACTGCCGTACCGACCTTTGGTATTTTCTTCAGAGTCTTGGTCACATTCAGTTTCATTCCTGTATATGCTTCTGCTGTACGCAGTGCACTTAAATACGAAGACATCCCTCCGACATTTTTGGAAATTGACATGTTATTGTCATTGAGTACGATAATAAAGTTCGTCTTCAGTTCCGCAGCATTATTCAATGCTTCATATGCCATGCCTCCTGTCAGCGCACCATCCCCGATCACCGACACAACACGATATTTTTCTCCCAGAATATCTCTGGCCCTCACATATCCAAGACCTGCTGAAACCGAGTTTGAGCTGTGTCCTGCGTCAAATGAATCACAATCACTTTCGCATCGCTTCGGAAATCCACTCATTCCGCCTTCTTTTCGAAGATTTTTAAATCCTTCTTTTCTTCCGGTCAGAATTTTGTGTGTATATGCCTGATGTCCTACGTCCCAGATAATCTTATCCTGAGGAAGATCCAGTACATTATGCAAAGCCAATGTCAGCTCTACAACACCCAGATTGGATGCAAGATGCCCACCTGTCTGACTGACTGATGAAATCAGAAACTGTCTGATCTCATCTGCAAGCTGTGGAAAATCCGCTAACGCTATCTTGTGTATATCATTAGGCTTATTAATCTTTTCCAACATCCTTTGTATCCCTCTTTCATTTCCTGCGACTTGCCATTTCCATGACCAGTTCTCTCAGGAACTCATTTTTATTATACATTCTGTCCAAAACTGCCAAAGCTCTTTCAGAAAGATTTCTGACCTGCTCAGATGCTTTCTGCACTCCGAATAAAGTCACATATGTAACCTTATTGTTCTTTTCATCGCTGTGAACCGGTTTTCCCAGTTCCTGACTGGTACTGGTCACATCCAGAATATCATCCTGAATCTGGAACGCCAGTCCGATATCTGATGCTGCCTTTTCGATCATTGAAACCTGTTCCTCATCTGCACCGGCAAGAACAGCCCCTGCCATCATAGATGCTTCAATCAGTGCAGACGTCTTGTGTTCATAAATATAATCCAGAAGCTCTTTTTCCAAAGGCTTACCATCATTTTCCACATCCACACTCTGACCGCCAAGCATTCCGTAAATACCGGTCTTATGTGCCATGATTCTGACCGCACGGATCACTCTGTCTCTTTCTTCAGTCAGTTCAAACGCACGGAACATAGTTTCATAAGCATAATTCAGAAGTGCGACTCCACTCAGCACTCCCATCGCTTCACCATATACTTTGTGTGTGGTAAGACGTCCTCGCCTGTAATCATCATTATCAATTGCAGGAAGATCATCATGGATCAGAGAATGTGTATGAATCATCTCGATTCCTGCCATAAATGGTTCCGCAAGCTTCTCATCTCCACCAAACAACCGTAATGTTTCCAGAAGAAGTATCGGACGCAGTCTCTTACCACCGGCACACATACTGTAATTCATAGCCTGTGCGATTGTCCTGGAAAAACCCGCTTCCTCCGGAAGCCATCTGCGGATCACACATTCCGCATATTCTGTTCTCTGCTGTAATTCCTCTTTAAAATTCACGTAATGTCCCATCCTCATCCATCTGGAGCATCTTTTTTTCTACGGTATCCAGTCTGTCACTGCAGTATTTCAATAGCTCCATGCCTTTTTTGTATAAACGAAAAGAATCCTCCAGTGATGTCTCACCACTTTCCAGCTTTTCAGCAATGGTGTCCAGTTCCTGAAAGACTTCTTCTATCCCTTTATCCTGTGTATCTGTTATTAGAATCTGTTCCTGTTCTGTCATTTATTCCAGTCTTCCTTCCTGCAGCTCCGCACTTCTGCCTCAATCACTCCGTCTGTTACAGAAATCTCCACAACGTCTCCGGGATGAATCTGTTCTGTGGAAGTAATTCCTCTGCCTTTGCAGTCTGCAACAAAAGAATATCCCTGGTTCAGCTTGGAAAGTGGAGATAACCCTCGATAACGTTCCAGATAAATACCAAGCACATGCCTCTCTTCTGCAAGACGATTTTGCATGTTTCTTCGCAGCCTTGCATCAAGATCGATGAGACGCTGTCTGTTATCACGAAGCCGGCTTTCCGGACTCAGATACTGTAAACGAAGCTGATACTGTTCCATCTGTGCTCTGGCAAGCTTTGTCTTTTGCTGCATTCCTCTGTACAGACGTTCTCTGAAACCGACTATATTCTGCAGAATCTGCCTGAAATCAGCCACTGCAAGCTCAGCTGCCGCGGAAGGTGTCGGTGCACGGAGATCTGCCACGAAATCTGCAATCGTAAAATCCGTCTCATGGCCTACTGCCGAAATCACAGGTGTCCGACATTCAAAAATTGCCCGCGCGACTTTTTCTTCATTAAAAGCCCAGAGGTCTTCAATCGAACCTCCTCCTCTTCCGACGATGATCACATCAACATCTGCCTGATCAAGCATGTGGATTCCTCTCACAATACTGTCCGCAGCACCCTCACCTTGCACCAGTGCAGGATACAGTATAATCTGCAGATACGGATTACGTCTGAGCGAAATGTTGCGAATATCCTGCACTGCTGCTCCTGTCGGTGCAGTGACTACTCCGAGTCTGCGTACAAAGGACGGTATGGACTGCTTATATTCCTGTGCAAACATTCCCATCTCTTCTAGCTCTGCCTTTAATGCCAGAAATCTCTCATACAATGCCCCTGCGCCTTCAAGTGCAATCTCTTTTGCATAGAGCTGATATTTCCCATCTCTTTCGTATACGTCCACTGCACCGCCCACAACGACGCGGTCACCATCTTTCATACGAAATGCCAGTCCGCGCCGATGTCCGGCAAACATGACACAGGAAAGTACACCTGTTTCATCCTTCAGTGAAAAATAAATATGTCCACTTGTATGATATTTACAGTTGGAAACTTCACCCTTGATATAGATCTTCTGCAAAATAAAATCCTGGGTGAACATATTTTTGACATATCGATTGATCTGTCCTACTGAAAAAATAGTCTTCATTTAATTATTCTGCGCTTTCTTCTGACGCTTTCTTAATATCTTTCTGCTCTTTGTCTTTCTTGGAAGATCTGATGATGATCTTTGCAGAATGAGTCTGACGACGCGATTTCTTATGTTCTTCTCCGGAATTCTTCTTTCCACTGGCAATTTTGCCAAGGATACCATTCACAAATGAACCGGAATCTTCACCGCCAAAAAGTTTGGCAAGCTCTACAGCCTCATTGATAGCCACACCAACCGGTACATCCTCGTCCATTTTCATCTCATATACTGCCAGACGCAATGCAGTCAGATCGACACGGTTCATACGTGTTGTCTTCCATCCATAACTGTACTCATTCAGAATCTGGTCAATCTCATCCAGGTGTTCCAGAATGTGCTGATACTTTGCCTGCATTGCTTCCTGATCTTTTGCTTCCAGTTCTCCAAGTGTATCAAAATACATGGATAACTGATCTGACATTTCATTTTCTGAATTAAACTGAGTCATAAACAGCAGTTTAAAAATATGTTCTCTCTGTTCGCTTCTTCGCATCTTTCCTCCTAAAGAAAAAAGGAAAGGGTTACTTTCCTTTTTTCTCTCTTTCCGTTACCTTTAATTATCATTCTCCATATCTACACCTGCAATGCGGATATTTACATCTGCAACTTCCAGGCCTGTCATATTCTCAATGGATGATTTTACTTTTTCCTGAACCTTCTTGCTTACTTCCAGAATGTTCTTTCCAAATTCAATATTCAGAGTAAGATCTACTGTAACAACACCTTCCAGTACCGTTACCTTAACACCCTTGGAAAGATTCTTGACACCAAGCTTGCTCACCAGCTCATTGGTAATATTTCCCTCCATGGAAGCAACACCTTCAACCTCTGTGGCAGCCAGTCCTGCAATAACGGTAACCACTTCATCGGCAATCTTGACTTCACCGATTCCACCTACATCCTGTAATTTATAAGTTGTTCTTTTTTCTGCCATTCCAATTCCTCCTGCGGATTACGAATCGAATATTTTCGCAACTGTTCAATACTTTCCCTGTTGCGAGTCAAAATAATTTCATAGGTTTAGTATAACAAATCTGACTGCAAAATAAAAGCGTTTATTTACTGAATTCTGTCAGTACCAGATTCGGATTACGGTCTTCTGTCATGCCTACGCTCCATGCATTTACAAACAGAAGCAGCGGATTACCTTTAAGGTCTGTAACCTTCTTCATATCAGAGGTTCCTGTAATCTTCGAAACATCTACTTCTTCTTTGTTTGCAATCCAGCGGATGTGTTCATAAGGCAGATTTTCCAGACGGATTTCTACGTTGTATTCATTTTCCAGACGATATTTCAAAACATCAAACTGAAGTACACCTACAACACCTACAATAATTTCTTCCATACCGGTATTGAATTCCTGGAAAATCTGGATTGCACCTTCCTGTGCGATCTGATTGATACCCTTAACAAACTGCTTACGCTTCATGGTATCAATCTGACGTACACGGGCAAAATGCTCCGGTGCGAAAGTCGGAATTCCTTCAAATTCAAATTTTTTCCCAGGTGCACAGATTGTATCACCGATTGAAAAAATACCCGGATCAAACACACCTATGATATCTCCGGCATATGCCTCATCTACTACATGACGGGATTCTGCCATCATCTGCTGTGGCTGAAGAAGTCGCATCTTCTTATCTCCCTGTACATGATAAACTTCCTGAGAAGCATCAAACTTACCGGAACAGATTCTCATGAATGCAATTCTGTCTCGATGAGCCTTATTCATATTTGCCTGGATCTTGAATACAAAAGCAGAAAAATCATCTGACATAGGATCGATCTCACCTTCATCAGAAACTCTCGGAAGTGGTGAAGATGTCATCTTAAGAAAGTGCTCCAGGAATGTCTCCACACCAAAGTTGGTGAGTGCAGAACCAAAAAACACAGGTGTCATATTTCCCCTGCTTACCTGCTCCAGATCAAAATCCACACTTGCTCCGTCCAGCAGCTCGATTTCTTCCATCAGCTGTTCTCTCTGATCCGGATCCACAACATCTTCAAGACGTGCATCATCGATATCGATTTCTTCGATCACACCTTCTTTTGTTCCCTTCTGAGTATCAGAGAAGGTCAGTACTTTGTGAGTATTACGGTCATACACTCCACGGAATTTTTTACCGGAACCGATCGGCCAGTTGATCGGACATGTTGCGATTCCAAGTTCTTTTTCTATTTCATCCAGAAGATCAAACGTATCGTTTGCATCTCTGTCCATTTTGTTAATAAAAGTAAAAATAGGAATATGGCGCATAACACAGACTTTGAACAGCTTTCTGGTCTGAGCCTCTACACCTTTGCTTCCATCGATAACCATGACTGCTGAATCCGCAGCCATCAGTGTACGGTAAGTATCCTCAGAGAAATCCTGATGCCCCGGGGTATCCAGGATATTGATACAATAACCGTCATAATGAAACTGTAATACAGAAGAGGTTACGGAAATACCTCTTTCTTTCTCTATTTCCATCCAGTCAGATACTGCATGGCGGGCTGTGGCTTTACCTTTAACACTGCCTGCCAGATTAATGGCACCTCCATACAGCAGGAATTTCTCTGTCAGAGTTGTTTTACCTGCATCCGGGTGGGAGATAATGGCAAAGGTTCTTCTTTTTTCTATTTCTTTCGCATACTTAGACACGTTTTGCCTCCTGTCTATTATCCAAATTTTCAATTTTCCAATTTCTATACAACTTTTTATTCTAGTATATAGAACACCTTCATGTCAAGAAAAAAGCATGTCCGTTCCTTTCAATTTTCCTTATGAGCAACAGAGAAATTATAACTGCCCGGATGAAACCGGGCAGAGCACATTCAATCATAGATTCCTTCTGTTACGATATCTTCTCCGGATGTTTCCTGTTCTTCATATGTACCGTTCTCTTCCTCTGCCATTGTTATATCTGTCTCTGCCGCAGTTTTCTCCTCACTCTCGTTCAGCGGTGTTATCACAATATTTTCCGGTGCGATTCCTGTCTTTCGCTTTATAATATCTTCAATCTGTGCCCGTTTTGAATCTTCCAGGTCTGCCTGCGGCACCACCACATCTGCAGTTTCCCCGGTCAGATTGACTACTGCATTCTCAAAACCTTTTGCTTCCAGAAGCATTTCAGCTGCCGCTTCCTTTTCAGCTATTTCTGTCATCTGAACCATAGTATTGACTGCTTCCTGTTTCTGATCATCTCCAACTTCAGTATTATTAAGTATTTCCTGCAGATCTGCCTTATTCTGAGAACGGATCTGTTCCCTCGATAATCTGGCCTGTGCTGCAAAATCCGAGGCTCCTGTCAGTACAGCTTCTCCCGGCGTGCTGCTGCCATCCGGTACTTCTGCTGTCTCCGCAGCTGTTTCTGCATTTTCATCTGTAACTGCTGTTTCGTCACTCAGATCATATTCCACCTGATCCAGAATACTGCTGCTGTCTGTACTTGCTTCTTTGTCACCGATTCCCAAATCCACATCTGCAAAATTCAGATAGCCTGCAACAGCAATCAAAATCGCCAGTGATGTAATGATCACCTGATTCTTTTTTACGATTTTTTTCACTTTACTCTCCTCATTTCAATTTAATTATTTTTATTTTATGGGCATCAATCTGAAATAATGCCTCCACTGCCTGTTGAATTTTCTGTACAACTACAGGATTTGATGCACCTTCTGCTGCAATCAGAACTCCCCTGACTTCCGTTTCACCCGATGAATAGATTCCATTCTGTTCTCCGGTCATCAGCATTACTTTTACCTTTCCTGCGCCTTCCATACATTCCAGAATATTCTGCAGTTTAAGTTCAAGCGAGGACTGTATCTCCACCATACTTTGTGTTTCATCCTCCAGCAGAAGCCGTTCCTGCACAGTACTGCTCTTTTTTGATACCGGAAGTGCGAGCACTGATAATAATACCCCCAGAAGCAGAATCACTGTCCATTGTTGTTTTTCCATCTTTCCCTGAAAAAATTTTAATATTCTGCTCTTCGAGTCCGAATCTCTGCTGGAGTTCATTCTGTATCCTCCTTTTCTGTTCCGCACTCAGATTCTCTTCCACAGTCAGCCCCACTGATATTTTCTCTCCTTCTATATCTACGATGACTCCCTGCATTTTTATTCCTGCTTCTTCACATTTTTTTATAATCTGTGATGCGAGCTCCTTCTCAAAACCTTTTCGAATATATATTCCCTGCAGATTTTCCGTTTCCTTCTTCTCCAGAATCGAAACCTCCTCTGCATAGTTACGAAAAAAACTTTCAATAATCCGGCTGCTGTTTCCGGTAATGTCCAACAACGGTATCGCCAAAATATAAATCAGCAAAAGCCCCATAAAAGACCTGATATACCTCTCATATTTTTTATCTGGAATTAATTGAAGAATCACCGTAAACAAAATATAAAATGATGCCAGAATCCTTACCCATTGATAGATTTCTGCCTTCATTTTCCACTTCTCCTCTTATTCTGTCCGCCAGCTCATTCAGTTCTGAATCCCTGCCATCAATACTAAAAACGCCAGCATACACAATACTTCTGCAGTAAAAAGAAGCCGCAGAAGCAACGCACATCCTTCTCCCATCGCATCAAGTGCTCTGACCATCCTCCTGTCTGAAATCGGCTGTGACACTGCCGCAAGAAGCCGGTAAGAAAGAGACAATAGCCCATAATGCAATATTGATCCGATCCCAGCCAAAACAAACACAACAAGAATCACAACTCCAAGACAGTTTCTGATAAGAACTGCACTTGTCACAACCAACTCTGTAACCATATTCACCGCATTTCCAACTCCGGGAAGTGCACCTGCTGCTTTTCCCAGCAGACCGCGTTTCATAGAATCCATGACGGGTGCCACAAGATTCCGTACAATCTGTAACCCCACCACTGCCGCAAGAAGTGTTTTTAATCCCCAGGAAACTGCTGTATTCAAAAGCTCTGCCATTTTTTCAAGTATATCTTCTTTTGACAGTGCGTTCACAAGCTGTAAAAGGACATACATACCAGCCATAGGGAGCAGCACCGTCAGAAGAAGCCACTGGATTCCCCAAACCAGAATCAGTACCCCCTCATAAAAAACAGTTGCTGAGGCTGTTCCCGAAGCCACACAGACTGTCATATAATACGCCGGTGCCAATCCTTTCATCAGCTCCGTCATCCAGCCAATTGTTTTTTCCAGCGAACTGCTCATTTTAGAAAAAGAATCCATCAAAATCGCAAAAACCAACAAATAAACCACTACAAAGCTAATATCTGCAATCTGGTTATTTTCAAATACCTCGGCAAAACCCGCAAACGCTGCTGACAGCAAAATCAAAAGAAGCAGTTTTACAAAGAGTTCTTTTTCCTGCTCCACACGATAAAACAAAGAGCGGTATACAAACTCCTGCAATGCTTCTTTTGAAAATGCCCGTTCTCCTCTGGTAAGTTTTATCAGCGCTTCTTTCATAGAAAAGCTGTCCTTTCCAAAAAGCTCGTCCAACATTTTCTGTACATCTGAAAGATCGACTTCCTCAAGAAGCTCCTCTGTTATTTCGGTTTCATCCTGACTCAGATTTTTTGCATCCCCAGCACCTTCTTCCTCTGTTTCCTGTTGTTTCTGATTTTCTTCACTATTTCCATAAACCTCTATGTTCTGCCATGCAGCTATTCCCATACACAATATCACTGTCAGAAGAATTTTGATTCTCCAAATCCACTCCTGGGAATGTTTTTTCATGTCATAAACTCCTGAATCGTCTCCAGTAATGCCTGAAGAATCGGAACACTCTGCACCAGAATTGCCAGCCTGCAGAACATTTCAATCTGCACAGCTGTCGCCTGATGACCTGCATCCTTGCAGATTCCTGCTGAAAACTGTCCAATATAGGTAATTCCGACCATCTTGATCAGTGTCGCAAGATATTCCTGATCAACAGGAAGGCTGTCTCCCAGCTGTCTGAGTGTTCCAAAAAGATATTTTAATTTTCCCACTGCCAGTCCAAGAATTATGATTCCGATTCCCATTGTAATGAAAACTGTATATTCCGGTCTTATCTCTTTCAGAAAAAAACATAGTATGACTCCACAGATTCCCAGAAGTGAGATTTTTATTATTTCCATCTTTCCTCCTGTCTACAACACGAATAACTTCTGAATATCCACAAACAGTTCATAAATATAAGGTACGATCCAGAACAGGACAATAAGAAGACCTGCAAGACTTACCAGGAATGCCTGCTCATCCCTTCCACTGTGTTTCAAAACCTGAGAGAGAATGGAAACCAGAATTCCAACCGCCGCTATTTTAAAAATAATGGTGACTTCCACTTTTCCCTCCTTCTTCTCTTACCAAAACAACACTGCCAGCATAATACCTGTCATGATTCCCAGCATCCGGCAAATTTTTTTCTGTTCCGGAAGTTTTTCTCTGAACCTTTTTCGACAGATTTCCAATTCAATTTCCATCTGTTCAATTTGCTGAATCTGCATTTCTCTGTCCAGATATCCAAGCCTGCTTCCAAGTGTTTGCCAGAATCTGATTTCCTCTCTTACATTCCGTTTTTTTCCCGGCAAACTTTTTTCACAAATATTTCTTTGTATACAGACTTCAAGAATTCTTTCCAGATTTCTGCCTCCTCCATTTTCCATTTCATACGCTGCGTCTCTAAGAATATTTGCTGAAAAACCTTCGATTTTATCTGCAATTTTTCCAAATGCATCTGGAAGTGAGCTATTCCCACATCGAATTTCTCCTTTAAGCAAAAAAAGAATCTGAAGTAAAATCTCCAGGTTCTTTTCTCTTTCTGTAAGTTCCCTGCTTCTGGCATATCCAATTCCTGATCCACCCAAAATCAGAAATAGCGTAGCCACAAGCTTCAGCATGGTTTTCCCTTTCCATCGTAGATTCCTTTTATCGCACCTACCTGGTTTCTGCCTCCAAGAACAATATATTTTTCAAATATTTCCATTTCTTTTAATTTCTGGAAGAAAGGCTGTCTCAAAACGTCTTCCAGCGAATTCCCATGTGCAGTTGCGATCAGACAGCAGCCACAGTGGATCACACTTTCAACCGCACGAAAATCCTCTTCCCTGCCAAGTTCATCCACTGCCACCACATCCGGAGACATAGCGCGCACCAGCATCTGCATCCCCTCTGCTTTAGGACATGCATCAAGAATGTCTGTCCGCAATCCCAGATCATTTTGAGGAATCCCCTGCCAGCTTCCTGCAAGTTCGCTTCTCTCATCCACTACTCCAACGGTTACTCCCGGAATGTCCTCTCGTCCATTACTGAGCTGACGAATCACATCCCGTAGAAGTGTCGTCTTTCCGCCTCTGGGCGGTGAAATGATCAACGTATGTGAAAGATGCTCTCCATCTTGGATATATGGCATGACAGTATCCGCGCATCCAGGTACCTGATGAGATAATCGGACATTAATGCAGGAAATATATTTCATTCCCCTGATATGCTTCCCATCCAGAATCACTTTACCGGCAACACCGATCCGATGTCCCCCCTGCACGCTTATGTAGCCCTGACGAATTTCATCTTCGCAGGCATATAAGGAATAGCCACTGACATATTCCAATGTTTCCTTAAGATCCTGTCCTGTTACCAGATATGGCTCTCGCCCTTTTATCTTTAAACAACGTTCTCCTCCGGAATAAACCAGAAACAATGGTTTTCCTGTCCTGAGCCTGATTTCATAAATACTGTCATAATCCGGCTTCTCCTCGATCAGGAGTTTTCGGATATTTTCTGCAAACAAATTCTGAACATTTTTTCCGTCGATTGCCCTCACCTCTTTACAGTTAATATATGAGGACAATCTGTTTTTATTACCATGAAAAACCTGTTTTATGGCAGCTGCACTTCCTCATGCTCCCATCTGACTTCCAGAGGTTTTTGTGACCATACAGCTCCACTGTACTCATTTCCAAGATCCAGCATCAGATAACAACCATCATCCATAGAGATTGTCCGAAGATCTCTGGACAATCCTTCCCCCGTCCATTTGATATAGGCCTCTCTTAATACCCACTGGACAAAAAAGGCCTTCTCCGGGGCATCACTCTCCAGTATTTCGCGAATCATATCTGCCGGGACCATACGTTCCAGCATCCGCTCATAATTCACTTTTTTGTGTATCTGAACATCAATTCCCACTTCCTGCTCCGCAATGATACACATTACATATTTTCCCGAATGCGTAATATTATAATGGATTTTCGGCTGCAACGTCAAAAATGGTTTTCCATGCTCTCCTGTTGCTCTCGGTTCAAAAGCCAGCTTTAATCCATATTCACGATACAATCCTGCTGCCAGAAGCTTCTCGCCTATCATATGTTCCATATTTTTGTTCTCATACTGCTGTGGAACCTCTGTAAAATAAATAACCGCCTTCATACTCCAGCCTCCTTTAAGAACCGGGACGGTTCCCGTTTCTTTTCATATTGCTGTCTCACGTAACATAATGCCAGCTTTTTCCTGGCACGGGTCATTCCAACATAAAAAAGTCGCCGTTCCTCTTCGATTGCAGGTTCCAGTACTGCTTTCCGATAAGGCATACTGCCTTCGTTTACATTCAGAATATACACAAAATCATACTCCAGTCCCTTCACTCCATGGAGTGTGGAGATCAGAACGCCCTCTCGTTCCTGCTCTGCCCTGCGTGCCTGTTCTTCCAGTTTTGTTGTATAATCTTCTATGTAAGCTTCCCACTCTTCCAGACTGTTCATCCCTCTGGTACTCTCTGTCAGTCGATCCAGAATCTCACTCAACTCTTCTGGTTTTATTTTACGATACTCTGCATATTCATGCAAGTATTCTTCATATCCCATTCCTTTACGGATAAAATTTATTGCAGCATAAGGAGCCAGACCTTTTAATACTCTGAGATGTGTTTCCAGGGTTGTGATACGGTCACACATCCAGTCCTTATTTTTATAAAATTCTTTCAGTTCTTCAAAATCCACGATCGGTGACAGAGACAACGCATCACGCGAAATATAACGATTTGGCCGATTCATGAATTCAACAAAATATTTCCTGTTCTTCTCTCCTGCCGCAAAGTGCATATAGGCAAGAAGATTCCGGCATATCCAGTGATGAAAAAGATTTGGAAGTTTCTCCTTCATATTGAAAGGAACCTGCCGTTCCATTAAAGCTCCGACCAGTCCTTCTGCCTCCTGATTGGTACGAAGGAGTATCGCCGTATCCTCAAGCTTTTCACCATTCTCCAGTCGTTCTCTGAGTTCTGACACAACTGTCAGATACTCTTCCCGGGGATTCTGAAATTCCCGGATCATAACTGCATCTCCTGCCTGATTCGGAGTGGAAAGCTTCTTGGAAAAACGCTTTTTATTTTCTCCGATCACCCTCATGGCAGAAGCAAGAATCTGTCCGCTGCAGCGATAATTCACATTCAGCGTAACCGTTTCTGCTTCCGGATAATCTCTGTTAAAATTCAGCATGATCTCCGGTCTTGCTCCACGAAAATGATAAATAGACTGATCATCATCCCCTACGATAAACAGATTATTCTGCGGCTGTGCCAGCATACGCACAATATCGTACTGAAGCTGATTGATATCCTGGAATTCATCCACCAGAATATACTGAAACTTCTTCTGCCAGGCTGCCAGAATATCTTTTCTCTGGGTGAATAGTTCATAACAGTATAAGATCATATCGTCAAAATCCAGTTTACGTCTGCTCTGGCATGCCTCACGATATCCCTGATAAATCTGCCTGAAAACTTCATCCGGACAACATGAGGAATAATAATGTTCCAGCGAGATTTTATTTCCCTTTACCACACTGATCTCTTTTGCAATTTCTTCTGCAAAATCACCTTCTTCTGCCAGATCTCCTCCATAATTTAATGCCAGTTCTTTTAAAATACCGGATTTTTCTTCGTCCGATAAAATATTCGCCGCAGTAAAACCATATGCCTGTTTCAGAATTCCATAAAAAACGCCATGAAAGGTACCAAAAGTAACCGGTGTATACTTCTGCCCGGTAAAGCTCAAAAAACGTTCTTTCATTTCCTTCGCCGCAGCTCTGGAAAAAGTTACCACCAGAATATTTGCCGGTGAGATATCACCTTCATTTATCATATATGCAGTTCGTTCTACAATTACGGAGGTTTTCCCCGAACCGGGGCCTGCCAGAACCATCATTGGTCCTGACAGGTGAGCGATTGCTCTTTGTTGAGATGGGTTTCTTTTTATCATTTATTACTCTCAGCTGAGTTTATCGATTGCTGCTTTTACACGTTTCAGTGTTTCTTCTTTTCCGATGATCTCCATGATCTCAGTTGCTCCGGCAGGTGTCATCTGCTTACCTGATACAGCTGTACGAAGCGGCCACATTACGTATCCATTCTTATATCCTTTTTCTTTGACAAATGCGCTTAAGGATTCAAATAATGGATCATTTGTATATTCTTCCTGTGCTTCCAGAACCGGAAGTACTTCCTTGAGTACTGCAAGAGAAGTTTCTTCATTTGTTTTCATCTTCTTATGGCAATACATTGCAGAATCATATTCCGGAACTTCTTCAAAGAAATCGATCAGAGCCGGAATATCCGGGAATGTTTCGATTCGTGTCTGTACCATTCCAGCAATCTTGTGGAAGTTGTAATCTTTTTTCAGGACTTCTTTCATATATGGAAGAGCTTTTTCATAGAATTCTTCCGGGTCCATTTTCTTAATATATTCTCCATTCATCCAGCGAAGCTTGGTAATATCAAATACAGCTGGTGATTTGCTGATATGATGATAATCAAAAGCCTCAACCAGTTCAGGAAGTGAAAAGATTTCACGATTATCCTGCGGACTCCATCCAAGCAGTGCAACAAAGTTAACGATTGCTTCTGTAACAAATCCCTGATCCAGAAGATCTTCATAAGAAGAATGTCCAGAACGCTTGGAAAGCTTCTGATGTTCTTCATTTGTGATCAACGGACAATGTACATAAACCGGAATGTCCCATCCAAAAGCTTCATAGATACGGTTGTATTTCGGAGCAGAAGAAAGATATTCATTTCCTCTGACCACATGTGTAATTCCCATAAGATGGTCATCAATTACATTTGCAAAGTTGTACGTCGGATATCCGTCTGATTTGATCAGGATCAGATCTTCCATTTCTTCGTTGTTAACTGTGATATCTCCATAAATCACATCATGGAAAGTAGTAGTTCCCTCTGTCGGCATATTAAAACGGATAACATGTGGTTCACCTGCATCCAGACGTCTCTGTACTTCTTCTTTGGAAAGCTTCAGACATCTCTTGTCATAAATAGAGATTTCTTTACCGGCAACCACTCTCTTCATGGATTCCAGTTCTTCCTGGCCACAGAAACAATAATATGCATCTCCCTGCTCGATCAGCTGCTGTGCGTATTTCAGATAAAGTCCGGATGCCTGTCTCTCGCTCTGTACATACGGTCCGAATCCCTTATCCTTATCCGGTCCCTCATCATGAATAAGACCTGTACCAGCCATAGTGCGGTAGATAATATCTACTGCCCCTTCTACATAACGTTCCTGGTCGGTATCCTCGATTCGAAGAATAAAGTCACCGCCTTCATGTTTTGCGATAAGATATGCATAGAGCGCTGTACGAAGATTACCTACGTGCATTCTTCCTGTAGGGCTCGGTGCAAATCTTGTTCTGATCTTTGTCATTATATCTTTCCTGCCTTTCAAAATATATAAACTAGAAATGTAAAACCCCTGAGGCATCACTGCCTCAGGGAATTTCTTTCGTTCTTATGCCTCAATACCTCTGCCTCTGAGATACTCGATCACGTCTCCCACTGTTGCCAGTTCTGTCAGTTCTTCAGCAGGTATCTCAATATTGTACTCATCTTCCAGAGCCATTACCAGTTCAAAAAGATCAAGAGAATCTGCTCCAAGATCATCTTTAAAAGAAGTATCTGCTGTAATTTCGCTCTCTTCGCAGTTTAACTGTTCTGCGATCATTTTTCTCATTTCTTCTAACATTGCCATTTCTCCTTTATCAAGTAACTAATTTACTCTACTTTGATGTGCAAAGTATATATTCTGCAAACCTATTTGTCAATAGATTTCACTCATTTTAGAGAAGCCTTTCCGGCTCTTTAAATTTGATCTGACGTGCCACGCTCAAAGCCAGTCCCATCTCTGCCATCAGAAACAGATTCGAAGTACCACCATAACTGAAAAACGGCAGTGTAACACCTGTATTTGGCATCAGATTAACAACTACAGCTATATTAAAAATAACCTGCAGTGCAATATGTATAAAAATACCGCTTACCATCAGTGAACCAAACAAATCCGGCGCATTCTGTGCAATAAAAAATAATCTGTACAAAAGATATGCAAACAGTAAAAGAATGATCAGCCCTCCGAGAATCCCAAGTTCTTCGCATACGATCGAAAAGATCATATCATTCTGCGCCTCCGGTACACTGCCAAGCTTCTGGATACTGTTGCCAAGTCCTCGTCCCAGAAATCCTCCTGAACCAATTGCATATAATGCCTGTATTGTCTGATACCCGTCACCTGACGCATAATCCTCCGGATGCAGCCACACCAGAATTCGTCTCAGACGGAAACTGGTACTTGTCTCCATCGTTGCGCTCAGGTAACTGATCACAATGATACCAATGACCAGCATCACTCCTGCCGCTATAAGAAACGGACGTACTTTGGGATGTGCAATAAAAATAAGTCCCATTGTGATTCCAAAAATGATAATTGCAGTACTGAGGTTATCTGTAAATACATAGGCAAAAAATGCAAGCCCGCCTCCACTGCCTGCCAGCATCATAAATCCCTTCAGGGTATTTATCTTTCTTCCCATATTTACGATCATATAAGACAGACTGACAATCACTGCGATTTTGGCTATCTCTGACGGCTGAAAAGATAAAGGTCCAAGATTCAGCCAGCGGCGCGCACCATTGGCACTTCGTCCAAGAGGAGATTTTACCAATATCATTAATATCGCCGCAGCAGCATACAAAACACCCGTAGCTCTGGTAAGAATGTGATAATCAATCTGCGATATCGTAAGTGCTGCGATAATACATACCAGACTGATCGCAGCCTGTTTCTTAAAATAATACATATCATCGCCATAATTCAATTCTGCCATATAAGAGCTGGTGCTGTACAGCATGATCAGTCCAAAACAAGTCAAAAGAATGATAACCGCAAGAAGACTGTAATCATAATAATCGGTTTTCTTTTTTACTTTTGTTTTTCTTACAACTGCTTTTTTTCTACTCATAAAATACAGTATAGCAGACTCCTTTCCCGTCCGCAAGAAAAAAACAGGGAAACGGCATACAATCCGTTTCCCTGTTCCTATCTTCATCTGCTGTTTTTATTTGTCACTGTCGTTGTCGATTGCTGCTGTTTCGATCACAAACTTCACGTTTCCACTCATATCACTTTCTTTACCACTGAATGAACGGTATGCATTGTCATCCGAGCAGATTGCTTCCAGACGGTCCAGAATATCCTGCAGATCATTGTCTACCAGATCAGACAGTTTACTGATTCCTTCATCGTCAAATTCTTTTGTTCCATCAGAAAGCTTCTTGGCACCATCAGCAAGAGTCTTGATTCCGCTCTTAACCTGTGCACTTCCACTGCTGAGAGTTGCTGTTCCACTCATGAGTTTCTGCGTACCGGAAGTGAGCTGTTCTGCTCCACTGTTCAGCTTGCCGCTGTTTGCAGAAAGTGTGTTGGCTCCGCTGGTAAGCTGGCTTGTAGCGCCTGTAATTTTGGATGTTCCGCTGTTCAGCTGTTTGCTCGCTTTTGTCAGTTTACCGGCACCACTGTTGAGCTGTTTGCCGGATGCTTTCAGTTTATCTGCTCCATCTGTAAGCTCTTTGTTCTTACCTGTAAGTGCAGATACACCATCAAGAAGGCTGCCAGATCCTGCATCAAGCTGTGCATATCCATCCTGAAGCTGTTTTATTCCTTCTACCAGAGTATCAACACCTTCTTTCAGTGTGTTTAATACTCCGCCGTCCATTTTTTCACCCAGATAAGTCTGAAGAGTTGTCTGAAGTTCCTGAATACCGGCTTCTACAGCATCTGCCCCCTGTACAAGAGACATTGTATTTTCTGTTATACCAGTTCCTGTTCCACTTGCTTTTAACGCATTTGCACCTGCTATCAGAGCCTCGTTATTTGCCGTGAGCTTCGTAAGTGCATCATCAATGCCTGCTGTAAGTGCTTTGATCGTAGCCTGCATCTGCGCATCTTTTGCAGCATCTTCTTCACTTTCATTATTCAGTGCAGCAAGACCGCTCTGAATCTGTGAAAGACCTTCCTGGAGCTGTGCGGCTGTATTGCTTACTGCTGCCACCTGTTCGTTCTGCGCACTTACTTCACTGGCTGCTGCCTGCACCTGTGCAGCCTGATCATTCAGTCCGGAAACCTGCCCTGCATGTGCCTGCAGATTTGCCACTCCGCCCTGTGCGGTTGCAACACCACCTGAAATTGCTCCGATTGCACTCTGTACAGCACCGTTGACCGCTGCAGCTGTTGCTTCATCCATAGAAGAAGTATCAATTCCATTGAGGATGTCAATAGCAGAACTTGCACTGTCCAGACCTGCTGAAATTGTTCCTGCATCACCCTGAAGTGCATCACCGGTTCCTGCTGCTGCACTGACTGCACTGGCTGCTGCATTTAATTGATCTGCTGCTGCACTTCCTGATACAGCCGACATAGAAGCTGCTGCTGCCTGGGCTGATTCCAGTCCGCTCTGAATCTGCGCTTTACCTTCTGAACCTGTGCCGCTTCCGGACTCTGGATTGACAAGAGCATTCAGTTTATCTGCATTTTCTTTTATCGCCTGAACATTTGTTGCATAGGTAATTACCTGATCTGCGAATTCACCTGTTTTCTGTGCATATGTTTTTGCACTCTCTGCAAATTTGATGATCTGAGCCATTGAAGTCTGTAATTCAGGAATTTTGGCCTTAACTCCACTTACAAGCTGATTCACTTTTTCCTGAAGCTGTGTCAGCCCTGCTGCTTCCTGATTGATTCCGACACCAATCTTTTTTACACCATTTGTATAGCTTTCGACTCCGTTTCCAAGAACTGAAACACCTTCAACGTACTGCTTAACACCATCTGTCAGATTATTACTTCCCTTGATATACTGCTGTACTCCAGATGCCAGCGTAGTTACACCTGTGTTATATTCTTTCAGAGAGTTTGACAGTGTTCCGACTCCAGATGCAAACTCATTCACACCTGATGCCAGTTTATCAGCGCCTGATGTGTAGGAAGATACACCACTCTTAAGAGAAGCTGCACCACTGTTCAGAGAGCTTATACCACTTACAAAAGTACCGATTCCGGAATCAAATTCCTGATATTTTTCATCCAGTGTGGAAGCACCATCTGAAAGCTCTTTACTTCCGTCAACAAGCTCGGTCGCTGCATCTGTCAATTCTTTCATGGAATCTTTCAGATCATCAAGGCCATCAATGTTATCTACATCCAGAGAATCCAGAATATCTGTCAGTGCAAATGTGAATGTGGAACTCATATTGAAGTCTGTCACGTCTGCTTCCATTGTGAAGTTTTCCGGAATGTCCAGATTGATATCTTCATCTATGCTCTTAAGATCAAGGTTATCGGCAAGTCCCGGCATGCCGACACCTACTACAATATTTCTCTGACCATCAGAAAGAACTTTTCCATTATCAATCGTTACATTTGTAAAATTGTCTGTAGGAAGAATCATTGCTGTCACCATTACAAACGGTGCATACAGATCTGTTGTTTTGTTTCCAACTTTTGTTTTGTTTTTTACATTGTTTTTATAGGCTACTTCGATTTTCAGATGTCCGCTCTTACCGCCAAGATCATCTGGATTTACCTGCGTTCCATTGAGGTAATATTTGATTTCCATGGAAACCGGAAGATCTTTATTTGTTGTTCCCTGATAATAAATATCTTTATCTTCGGTATTCCATGTCAGATTGTCTCCATCCTGTGAAAAAGTCTCATCACCTTTGACGTTTTTAATATCTTTCAGATCAGAGACATCACTTAAGTCTCCTGCAGAAGCTGAATTTTTCAACCAGTCAGATACTGTGATCTCCTGCGGAGTTCCGTCCGCTGCCGCATTAACATATACGGTCTCTTCTTTTGAAATATCTGTATTTGCTGCCAGTACCGGGCTAAAACCCATTACCATAGTCATTCCTACTGCTACAGAAGCTGCTACCGCTTTTTTTCTGTTTCGGTTCATAATATACGACTCCTTTTCCAGCCATTGGCTTTTTATATTTAATGGTTGTTATGTACTTATTATTTTTTATCAGGTAAAAAACCTTTTGATGTATGAACGATGATTGGATCAAATACCATAAACATTGCAGGCAATACAAGAAGTACAACAATCGTACTGATCACCGCACCACGTGCAAGCAGTGTACAGATCGCACCGATCATATCTACTTTTGAATACAGAGCTACACCAAATGTTGCTGCAAAAAAACTACATCCACTTACAATGATAGACTTCATTGAAAATTTATGTGCAATGGAAATAGATTCTTTCTTAGTTTTTCCAAGATAACGCTGTTTCTGATAATTGCTTGTCATCAGGATCGCATAGTCTACAGTTGCACCCAGCTGAATAGCACCGATTACGATACTTGCAACGAATGGAAGCGTTACTCCCTGATAATATGGAATTGCCATATTAACAAAGATTGCAAATTCAATAACAAACAGCAGAATAAATGGTAATGAAATTGATTTAAATACAAACAGGATGATCAGGAATATTGCTGCCATAGAAAGGATATTTACTCTCTGGAGGTCAACATTTGTAGTATCCTGAAGGTCTTTCATCAAAGGAGCTTCACCGATCACCATTGATTCCGGACTGTATTTTTTTACGATCTTCTGAATCGCATCAAGCTGTGCGTTACATTCGTCCGTTGCAGATGAATACTCAGAGCAGACAAACTGTACTTCATAGTTGTCGGACTGGAGCATTTTTTTAATATTGGAAGGAATCATGGATTCCGGGAAGGTTGGTCCGATCAGGGAATTCATTCCAAGTGACCATTTCACCCCGTCAACTTTGTCGATCTGATCCAGCATCTGTGTTTTTTCTTTGCTGTCCAGTCCATTTTTCAGAAGGATCATATGGACAGTACTCATATCGAAGTCTTCTTTCAGTTTTTCATTGGATACATTACTGTCCAGTGTGGCCGGAAGAGACTTATCAATATTGTAGTAAATCTGAGTATGATTATTTCCGTAAACAGCCGGATACAGCATTACCAGGAAAACAAGAAGCCATACTTTGTAATGCTTTGTGATAAAACCGGAAGCTTTATCCAGACTTTTGACCAGTGGTTTATGTTTTGTTTTTTCAATCACTCCGTCAAATACAAGGATCATTGCCGGCAGAGTGGTAATACAGCAGATAACGCCAATGACAACACCTTTTGCCATAACAATACCCATATCACGTCCAAGTGCAAATGTCATAACACACAGAGCAAGGAATCCGGCAATTGTTGTAACCGAACTTCCGGCTACAGATTTAAACGTATCTGCGATCGCATGTGCCATCGCACGGTCTTTGCTATCGTATTTTTTCTTATATGCTTCAAAGGAGTTCAGAAGGAAAATGGAGTAGTCCATTGTTACACCAAGCTGAAGTACGGCTGTCAGAGATTTCGTTATATAGCAAACCTCTCCAAAGAAAATATTTGTTCCCAGGTTATAAACAACTGCAAGACCTACACTGAGAAGGAATAACACCGGAATCACCAGTGAATCCATCGCGAGCAGCAGAACCAGCAGAGACAGGCAGGCTGCGATCACTACATAGATTGGCATCTCTTCAAGTGCCAGGTTCTTGATATCTGTTACAACACCGGACATACCACTGATGAAACACTGTTCATTTGCGATCTTACGCATATCGCTGACTGCTTCCATCGCAGCATCGGATGATGTTGTATTGTCAAACAGTGCGATCATCATGGTAGCATCACCATTAAAGAAACCATCCTTAAATTTTTCCGGAATCATACTTACCGGAATACTTAAGTCTGCCACACTGTCATACCACAGAACGTCTTTTACATGCTCCACATTCTGAAATTTTTCTTTTAATGCTGCTACGTCTTTCAGATCCATATCTTCCACGACTACCATGGAGAATGCACCCATTCCAAATTCATCTACCATGATATCCTGGCCTTCAACTGTTTCCAGTGAATCAGGAAGATAACTCAGGATGTCATAATTTACTCTCGTTGCTGCCATTCCCAGGAATGACGGAATCAGCAGAAGCATACTGATGATCACGATCAGCACTTTATGCTTTGCAATCCACTTTCCAAACTTAATCATCATGTCCTCCTTGTTGAATATATTTTTCATTAATGACTATCAGTCACTTTTTATTCATCTAGAGTTATATACCAAAAATGACTATTAGTCAATATACGTTTTCACCAATGTGTCCAAAAAACAACATAATCTTTTTGTAATATTGACTTTTAGTCAGTTTTGATTATAATAAATGACGAATCCATCAAATGCAGGGAGGTTTTCTTAATGGGTAAATTAGAATTAAATAAAAAGAAAAAAGAAGACGCACTGTATAATACTGCCTTTGAACTGTTTACAACAAAAGGAACCAATAAAACTACTATCTCTGATATTGTTGAGAAAGCCGGAGTTGCCAAGGGAACTTTTTATCTGTATTTCAAAGATAAATATGATATCAGAAACAAACTGGCATCTTCCAAAACACAGGATTTATTTTTCGCTGCATATCTGGCAGTTCGTCAGAATCAGATCACAGGTTTTCCTGCTCAGCTTCATTATATGATCGATCATATCCTGAATGCACTCAGTAATGATTCTCAGCTTCTGATCTTTGTCTCAAAAAATCTTTCCTGGAATGTATTTCAGGCTGCATTGGAACAGAAAATGCCCGACCGAGATGTCAGATTTTATGATAAATATCTGCAGCTGATCGAGGAAGACCATCAATCTTATGAGCATCCTGATCTGCTGCTCTTCTCAGTGATCGAACTTGCAAGTTCTACCTGCTATAACTGTATTCTGTATCAGCAGCCGGTTCCGCTTGAAGAATACATGCCTTATCTCCATAAATCTATTGATGGGATACTTTCCAGTTATCAGAAAGATTCTTCTGATAATTCTCAAAACTAAAACAGAGCTGTACCGCATTGGTCAGCTCTGTTTTTGATTCTCTTTATTCTGTTTTCAGTTTTCCATCTCTTTTGGCCTTTTCCACAAGTCTCTGATTAGCCGCATTCATTGTACCAAACTTATCCACACAGCAAATAACTTCTGCACAACCATCCATCATTTTCTCTGCTTTTTCCAGATGTTCTTCGGTGATAGCCTCGAATGGTTCTTCGCTGATCACCTCTGCTGCCAGTGCTTTTGCAACATCGTAGTCCAGATCATTGCTGTGGATCACACCTGCGATAAACGGAATACCTGCTCTCTGCAATTTTCGGTATACTGGAATTCCCCTGCCATTTCCACCAATGACAAATACCTGTGGTTTACCTGCCGGAGCGCCCATTTCCAGACATCCAAAAGAAGCATTATAGCTTCCCGTTGTAATTCCATAAAGATGATGGATATATTCGGATGTAAAAATCTCCTCCGGTGTACCGTATTTTTCGATCCTGTCACCATGGACACAGATCACATAATCTGATATTTTCTGAGCCAGATCAAGTTCATGAAGCGACATCAACACAGCTGTGTGATGTTCCAGAACCATCTTCTTTAATATAGAAAGAAGTTCCAGTTTATGACGAATATCCAAAAATGAAGTCGGCTCATCAAGAACGATCACTTCTGGTTCCTGGCAGATTGCTCTGGCCAGCAGAATCCTCTGTCGCTGTCCATCACTGATCTCTGTAAAATCTCTGTCCTTAAAATCCAGTGCATGGACCATTTCCATTGCTTTGTGTACTTTCTGCCAGTCTTCTTCTGATAAGATTCCCAAAGCCCCTGTATACGGATAGCGTCCTGTTGCAACGATATCCTCACACGTCATAAGCTCCGGTCTGATTCTCTCCGTTGTTACAACGGCAAGTTTCTGTGCCACTTCCTTGCCTGACATCTGACTCATGAGTTTCTGATCCAGATATACAGTACCGCCCACCAGTTTCAGCTGTCTGGTAAGGCTCTTCAATATCGTTGATTTTCCTGCACCGTTCGGTCCGATCAGAGTCAGGATCTCTCCCCGGTTCAACCGAATTTCAATATCACGGATCAATGGCTTTCCATCATATCCTACCGTCATCTGCTCAGAATGAACAAAATATTCTCCCATCAGGCCATCCTCTTTCTTCGAATCATAATATAGATCACAACCGGAGCTCCAAATACTGCAGTAACAGAACTGATACTGAGTTCTGTCGGTGCAAAAGCAGTTCTTGCGATCAGGTCACAGAAGAGGCAGAATACAGCGCCTCCCAGAAAACATCCTGGAATCACCAGAAGGGGTTTTGATGTTTTCATAAGACTTTTAATAAGATGCGGTACTGCAATTCCAACAAAGGAAATCGGGCCGGCAAAAGCGGTCACGCAGGCTGACAAAATACTGGAAAGCAAGATCAACGCAATACGAAATGCTTTGATATTTACTCCCATATTCTGTGCATAGCCCTCGCCAAGCTGATATGCACTGATCGGCTTGGACATTAAAAATGTAAGAAAAAGTGCTGCAAACACCACAACTGCCATCACAGAAACATTATCCCAGCTTGTTCCGGAGAAACTTCCCAGAGACCAGTTATGAAGATTGACAATATTGGAATCATCTGCAAAAGTAACTACAAAATCAGTTATTGCAGAACAGATATATCCAATCATGATACCACTGACAACAAGCATGGACATCT
Organism: uncultured Blautia sp.; assembly: GCF_934372025.1. Classification (GTDB taxonomy): domain Bacteria; phylum Bacillota; class Clostridia; order Lachnospirales; family Lachnospiraceae; genus Blautia_A. The sequence goes on along the minus strand of NZ_CAKROJ010000002.1, from coordinate 33,062 downwards.
GCTTTACCTTTCGTGAGATCAAAAGCACAAATCCCATGGATATCAGTGAACCGGTAAATGCAGCCAGGATCATCAGACCTGAAGTAGCTACCATGGATTTTCCCAGCAGATAGATCATAGTCAATGCCACGATCAGTTTTGCACCTGATGAAATTCCAAGTACAAAAGGACCTGCGATCGGATTTCCGAAAAATGTCTGCAGAAGAAAACCTGATACCGAAAGCGCTCCTCCAAGAATCACTGCTGCCAGTATTCGTGGCAGTCTTATCTCCCAGACGATATTGTAAGCAGTCTCATCTCCGTTTTTGTGAAACAGTATCTGAAATATATCCTTCAGCGAAATAGAAATACTTCCTGAATTGATATTCCAGAATATAAAAACCAGCAGAAGCACTATCAATATTATAAAAGACAGCCAATATCTGAAATGTAATTTCTTCCGCATGTTACTTCCTCTCGTCATTTTAATTTATGCATATAAGTCAGCGTGTCCAGATTCGGATCGTCTGAAGTCAGCATAGTATGAATATCTTCGATCATTGTTCCAAGTTCCATAGTCTCCTGGAACAGATTCTGATTGGTACACCAGACATTTCCGTCCTTAACTGCCTTAAAATCAGCAAGCAGTGAACTCTTCTCCAACATCTGGCTGATATCAGTCAGCTCACCATCAATCGTACTGTTGTAGATAATATAATCCGCATCCTTGGCACCGGCATAAAACTCTTCCATCTGCATATTCATTGTGGAAAGAGAGTTATCATCCTCTGCACCAAGATCATTGAAAATATATTTTCCACCGGCAAGTTCGATCATCTTTGACACATAATCGCCCGATTTACGAACATTGGCTGCTCCTACAGAATTAATATAGAAGAAAGCCACTGTTTTTCCGATAGACTCACTGTCTTCAACTGCTTTCAGCTTATCTACCTGTTTCTGAAACAGTTCTTCTGCCATGTCTTCCTTTCCAAGAAGAACACCATATAATTTCAGCCACTCAGTACGGCCAAGCGGATGACTTTCGTAACTGGAATGCTCTACCAGAACCGGAATCCCGAACTGTTCAAGCTTTTCTTTTACTTCTGGTTTATGGTAGATCATTGTTGATTCAATCGCAAGATCACATTTTTTTGAAAGGATCAGTTCATAATCCGGTGCACTGTACTTACCAGCAAAAGAAATACTTCCATCTTCCAGAGCCTTCTTAGCCTCGTCGATATACCAGCCGTCTGCATTAGTTCCTGAAAGGCTGATACTGTCCAGGCCATCCAGTGCACAGAAAAGATCCATCGCCGATGTTGCCACAAGATAGATATTATCAAGCGGCTGTTTAATAACTGCAATATCACTGTCCAGGCCATCCGGAGCTTCTTTTCCTTCCGGAACAAGAAGGAACTGTCCGTCTCCAACAATTGTGATAAGTGCATAACCATCTTCGTAATAATCTACTGAAAACTGGTCTGCATACTGTAATTCAAGACTGTGATCATATTTTAAACCGGCCAGATCCTGTCTGACGGCATTGCTTTCTGTTGTTTCTGTTGTCTCTTTTTCATCCGCTGACTGGGCCCATACAGGTACAGTCAGCATCATTGATGCGCTCAATGCTGCGCATAAAAAAATGCGTAACGTTTTTCTCATTTTTATTTTTCTGCCTCTTTAATACTTGCGGAATCAAACTGTAATGTATATTCGATTTCATGAGGAGTGCTCATTGCAACCGTGTCCGCGGTAACTTCCATAGGATAATCAAAACCATCTACCGGAATTTCAAACACTGAATTTCCATCCTTGTTGACCGGTTCATATTTATCATCACCGATCAGCATATAATCATAGTACGGGCTGCTCCATTCTACTGATGCAGTTACCTTACCATCTTTAACTGAAAATTCGGCCGGTGAAGTCACTGTAGCCTTTCCGGATCCGCCTTCCAGCTTCACATCTGCAGTATAATCTCCATCTTCCAGTTTCAGATCTTCAGCTGTCGCTTTTTTTGCATCGGTTTCTTTTGTGTCAGAAGCTTCAGCATCAGCTTCTTTCTGAGGATTTGTTACTTTTACTTTATGATCGTACCATTTGTTCTTCTTTCCGATCAGAGCAACGTCAAATTCTTCGTCAATAGCAGGAACCGGAATGTCAAAGCCATAAACTTCTTCCTTATATCCATCACTGTAAGTTACTTCATCTGTTGTCGGCTCAAGAATCTCAGCTCCGTCTTTCTTGGCATCTTCTGCCTTTCCAACAAAAAGATTTACGATCTTCTTTGAATTCAGGCTTACATGGATTGTCATCTTGCCATCTTTGACTGTCAGAGTTCCCTTGCCATCATTTGCTTCATTCACATGAAACATGCTACTGTCAGTATCAAATTCAGCACTGTATACTCCATCTTCAAGGACTTCTCCTTTTGCGCTATCTTCTTTTTTCTCGGATTCATCCTTTGCTTCATCTGTTTTGGAAGCTTCTGTCTTCTCAGTTGTTTCCGCAAAAACAACCGGACTGTACGCGCTGATCATAAGTACTCCACTTAACACACATGCCATCATTGCCACTGAACGTTTCATAATACAAATCCTCCATTTGTACAGGAAATGCCCGGAGGAACCTGAATCCCTCCGGGCAAGCCCCGTTAATCACATATTTTTAAATATATTTATTCTGCTGCTTCTTCTGTTGTTTCAGCAGAATCATCTGCTACTTCTGCGGACTCTTCTGCAGCTGCTTCTGTGTCTTCAGCTGTTCCAAGAGAATCAATTGCAGCTTTTGTATGCTCTACATACAGATTTTCTACAGCTTCAATTCTTCCAAGTCCGGCAATCTGGCAGTCAACGCTGTCAAATGCTCCAGCTGCTTCAAACTGAGATTTCCAGGAATCGTCGTCATCTCCAGCCATATCGTTGTTTGCATGGTCACCGGCAACAACCATCAGCGGACGAAGAACAACTTTCTTGAATCCTGCATCTTTAACTTTTGCAATAACAGCCTGGCATTCTGTATCTTCTGGTTTGCCTTCTACTGTACCGATGAAAGCGTTAGTAAGTCCAAGATCTTCCATCTGTGTCTGCATCTGATCATATGTTACATTTGCTGTATGGGAAGTACCATGTCCCATGAATACAAATGCTGTTCCGTCTTCTGCTGCAGCTTCCATGCTGTCATATCCGGCTTCTTTGCAAGCTTCATCTGTGATAGCCTGTGCAACGGCTTTTTTGTCATCGTTGATAACAGTAGCGTCATCGCCAACTTCACCAAGCATTGGCTCTGCGATTGCAACAGATTCAAATTTATCTTTATATCCATCGATTGCTTCTGTCATTTCATCATATTCAGCACCATGCATCAGATGTGTCGGCTGAACAACAAGATTTTTAACTCCGTTAGCAACTGCACGGTCAAGTGCCTGCTGCATGTTGTCGATCACTTCATCATCTCTTGCCTCTACATGGTTAATGATGATCTGAGCTGTAAATGCACGTCTTACAGACCAGTCCGGATATGCTTCCTGAAGTTTGTCTTCAATTCCTTTGATATCCTCAGCACGGCTGTCGTTGAAAGATGTACCAAAGCTTACAACAAGAAGTTCATTCTCACCGATTTCATCCTGGTTACGAGGATCATCTTTGGATGCATCACCTGTATCACGACCGAAGTAATCCGGATCAGCTTCTTCGCCTTCAACCAGTTCCTTCTGAGCATCTGTCAGTTTATCCCATGCTTCTTTGGCAGCTTTACAGTCTTCATCTGTTGTGTCGTTTCTTTCCTGAACATAGATCTTGTCGATCAGTGCTGCTACTTCATCTGCTGCTGCCTGATCATCAGAAGCTTCTTCTCCATCTGCTGCTTCTGTAGTTTCAGCAGTTTCTTCTGTTGCTGTCTCAGCAGTATCATCAGATGCGTAGATGCTTGCAGATCCCATCATTGTGACTGTTGCTACAGTCATAGCCAGTGCCAGTGCTTTTACAGTTTTGTTTTTCATGTTTGTTTCCTCCTGTAACTGTTTTACCATGAAATTTAAAATGAATAACAAAGTACGGATAAAAGCTCGGGCGAAAATTCTATTTATCAAAAATATATTCGATACAATAAAAAAACTCCTGCGCCGGGCTAAGAGTTTCTGGATTATGGTACAACCAATTACTCGTGATCCGGAATTAAAATTCCCGTACCAATAGCAGGCAGGTTTCCTGACTCACGGATCAACACGCTGAAATCGTCTTCCCAATCTCCCAGTGACTGTGCCATCGCACGTGATTTCGCATTCCCCGTATACAGTGACGAGATCGTACAGGCCTTGCACCTGTTTCCCTTTTAACTGATGTTGTCGATATACAACATCTGCACCTGATATTTTTATTATTCAATTTTCTACAGAATACCACTATTTTTGTCAATTTACAATAGGTCTCCAGCTTTTTTCATAAATATTGTATTAAAGTGGTTACTGCCAGATCAATTTTCTGATTTTCTATGCACACCATTCCATATTTATGTCATAAAATATAGAGACATAACTTTTGTGACAGAAAGGATTTGCTCATGGAAAATTATCAGATGAACCGTCCATGTGGACGCCCATATAATGCAACCTGCGGAATAGCCCGGGAAATGATGGCAGAACAGAAATGTGCATGCCGAAATAATTCCAGAACGCAACCTGCCAGACCAGCTTCATGTCAGTGTCATCTTCCGGATGCCAGAACAGAAGTTTCTGAATTGTATACGCATATTGATCAGATGGAACCTGCCATGGCCTATGTTCCCTGTCAGAAATTCACAACTACGTATGATCTTTGTTATGCAGTAAAAGTCGGAACTGTTTTTCCGCAGCTCTGTAAACCATTTTGTGGAAAGCGAGGTGTATGTAAATGATGTATTCTACTCAATGTACTCCCCGTGAAAAATTATTAAATCGTATTAACGAGGTCAGCTTTGCAGTAGATGACATTCTGCTTTATCTGGATACCCATCCATGTTGTGAAAAAGCACTTTCTTTTTATCAGGAATGCGAGCGGGAGCGTCAGGAACTGATGAAAGAATATGCCCGCTGCTATGGACCACTGACTGTGGATGATGCTCTTGAATCCGGCGGCGATACCTGGAAATGGGTACAGCAGCCCTTCCCCTGGGAAACGAAAGGAGGCTGCAGATAATTTATGTGGAATTATGAAAAAAGACTTCAATATCCGGTAAATATTAAAACTCCCAATGCGAAAATCGCACAGTTCATCATGAGTCAATACGGTGGACCGGATGGCGAGATTGGTGCATCTATGAGATATCTTTCCCAGCGATTCGCAATGCCTAATCGTATGGCAACAGCAGTGCTCAATGATATTGGAACTGAAGAACTGGCTCACTTGGAAATGGTATCCACAATTGTCCATCAGCTCACAAAAGACCTTTCTATGGAAGAAATTGAAAAAAGTGGATTAGGTCCGTATTATATAGACCATACGGTGGGCATATGGCCGCAGGCTGCCGGTGGAATTCCTTTTAATGCATGTGAATTCCAGAGCAAAGGAGATCCGATCACTGATCTTTTTGAAGATCTTGCCGCTGAACAGAAAGCCCGTGCCACCTATGATAATATTCTCCGGGTAGTACGTGACATTCCGGAAATTGCTGATCCTATCCGCTTTCTCCGTGCAAGAGAAATTGTACACTTCCAGCGTTTTGGTGAGGCACTTCGTTCTGTACAGGAACAGCTTGACGCCAAAAATTTCTATGCATTCAACCCGGACTTTGACTGTCCATGTGAAGCATCCTGCAAGAATTCATAACCTTTTCAAAAACAGCTCCCCTGGTGGGGAGCTGCATTCCTGTCAGTACTGCCGTATTCCTTACTCAATCACATATGCGTTTACGATTTCTCCATAATACGCTACATGAGTATCTCTGTTTGAACCTGTAAAAAGGCTGTCTACATTCTGCGGATAAAATTTATCTCTGTTCTCTTCAGTCATTGCAGAGGTATCCTGTGTCTGTTTGTAAACAACCCTGCACTCCAAAGTCAGAGGAAGTTCTTTTATTCCCGGAACAGAAATCATTTCCGGCTCTTCATATGTCAATCCAAGTTCTTTTGCCTTATCAACATCTCTTCCTGATTTTGATCCACAGAAAGCCAAAATATCTTTAGCACTGTCATCAATAGGAATATTTACAGTAAACTCACCGTTTTTCTCAATAAGACTTCTTGTAAAACGGCTTTCTCTGATAAATGTGATAAATACTGGTTTTCCCCATTCTATACCGGCCATTCCCCAGGAAATTGTCATTGAATTCACTCTGTCATCTGCCTTACCGGTAATCAGGACGCCCTTCTTTACTCCCTTGAGAATTTCTCCTATGTGTTCAAATACATCTATTTTTTTCTTCATAATTTAATTTTCTCCTTTACACGCAAGCATTTTCTGTCATTTATCTTAAGACAAAAAAAGAGAATCTGCAAGCATTTTGTACTTTATCCATTCCTCTGTTATGTGTATAATAAATATAATTTATACAAAGGAGTTCCAAATACTATGTCATCTTTTAATTCTAAAAATCTAACTGCTCCCTATGCCGCCATTCAGGGTCTGTATTGGATGTATTTTGCTGCAATCATGAGTTTTTCCGGATTTTATCTTCTGTCCGGAGGATTTACAAATACTCAGATTGGCATCATTGCTGCCCTGGCCGGGATTCTCTCCGCTTTCCTTCAGCCGGTTCTTGCCGGTTACGCTGACCAGCCGCAAAGTCCTTCTCTGAAAAAACTGATCCAGCTGATGTATATTCTTCAGCTGATTCTTGGAATTGGATTGTTTTTTTCCCATTCTCTCATACTTACCGGACTTCTCTACGGTTCCAGTATTGCCCTGCTGCAGCTGCTGACACCTTTCATCAATTCATTGGGTATGGAAAGTATCAACCAGGGACATGCTCTCAACTTCGGACTTGCACGTGGGATGGGATCGGTTGCATATGCATGCATCTGTTACGTTCTTGGACTTATCACGGTTAAATCCGGTCCATTTTCTATCCCTGCCTCTGTGACACTTCTCACGCTTCTGACACTCGGAGTTCTTGCACTCTTTCCTTTCTCCAGGGTAAATGCAGTCTCCTCGGACACTGATGTCACAAATAAAAAAGCAACCAGTAATCCATTTATTTTTTTCAAAAAATACAAACGATTTTCACTGGTTCTGCTGGGATGTATTTTTATTTACCTCAGTCATGTACTTCTGAATAATTTCAATTTTCAGATTGCCCAGGCAAAAGGAGGCGGAAGTGCAGAAATGGGAACTGCTTCAGCCATTGCTGCAATATGTGAACTGCCTACACTTTTCCTCTTTGGATATATCATCAGAAAATTCCGCTGTGATATTCTGATAAAAATTGCCGGAATCTTTTTTACACTAAAAGCGCTTTGTACTCTGCTTGCTCCTGGGATTCCTGTATTTTATGGCATTCAGGTCTTCCAGATGCTCGGCTGGGGCCTGATGACTGCTGCTTCTGTATATTATGTAAACGCAATCATGGAACCGGAAGATGTCATTAAAGGACAGGCTTATTTCACCATGGCCTACACACTCGGCAGCGTCCTTGCATCTCTCCTTGGCGGAGCACTGATTGATGTCGCGGGCGTACATTCCATGTTGCTCTTTGCTACGATTTCTGCCTTTATCGGGGCGCTGATCGTCCTGTTCTTCGCGGAACGCACCACAAAATGAGTCACAAAAGGCACCACCGACGGTAAATCTGATATATCTGTCTGTGATGCCTTTTCTTTTTACTTATTTAATTTCCATCTGCTCTGTTTGTTTTCACAAATATCATTCCACTGACAATTTCCACAGATTTCTACTCGTTTTCCCGTATCGATCACGTTTTTCTGTACACTGTCCACAAACTCACGAAAAGTCATTTGATTTTTCTCATCCAGCCTACATGCTTTTAACACTTCTCTGTCATATCTTTCAACCAATCCGGCACTGACACAGATACCTTCTTTTAAGTTTGGGCAGGCTTTGCATATTTCATCACCGGCTGCTACCAGTTCCACATCCGTACCTTTTTCAAAAAAATCAAGCATATTCTGCATATTCACAGTAAAATCATCACTGTATCCTTTTCCTTCAAAATATGCAAGACACATTCCGTGATGGGGTCTTAACCGTATCATGCTACAAATCTGCGAAGCTTTCTGGAAAGTCCATAAGCCAGCACAATCTTGATAACATCTGGAATGATAAATGGAATCACACACCATCCAAGAACTGTTGCGAGACCAACTGCTCCATTTGCTCTGCTGTAAACCACCATAAACCATGCGGTCCCAAAAGCATAGCATACAAGCAGCCCTACACCCATGGATATAATCTGTATTACTGATTTTTTACCTGGAAGTTTTTCCATTGCCCACATGACAAGCGCGGAAAAAAGGAATCCTATGATATATCCGCCAGTAGTTCCTGCCAGAACCCCAATTCCACCGGAAAATCCTGCAAACACCGGCACACCGATTGCTCCAAGCAGAATAAATACCAGTACAGAAAGAGTTCCTCTTTTTCCCCCGAGAACTCCTACTGCTATAAAAACACCAAATGTCTGCAAAGTAAATGGAACTGCTGCCGGAATGGAAATCCAGGAACAGATTGCCATAATCACTGCAAATACGGCAATATAAACAATGTCATACGTTTTACTTCTGGATGCTGCTATTGTACTCATTCTTTCCTCCTCATGATAAAAACTTAACTGTTATCTGTTTAACAAACTATCACAGTCCCCGTCATATGTCAACCTTTTATCACTTGTAAGTTTACATTCGTCTTTTTATTAAGCTACTTTATAAATCTTACTACGGACGATGATGTACATAAACATCCATCTGATTATATGGAATTTCGATTCCATTAGCATCAAATTCTTCTTTGATCCGCTGATTCAATCGCCACTTTGTCGGCCAGTATCTTTCTGTCGGCACCCACACTCTCAGTCCCATGATCACAGCACTGTCTGCCAGTTCATCGACAAATACAACCATTTCTCCTGTGTCACTCTTTGTGTCCGGATCTTCTCTGAGAATCTTTTCAAGAATCTTCTGAGCTTTCCGGATATCTGCTTCATAGGAAATCCCGACTTTAATTTCCAGTTTTCGATTTTCCTTCGCTGTTACATTGATAATCGTACTGTTTGACAATGTTCCATTCGGTACTACAATTTTTTTGTTATCCATACTCAGAAGTGTTGTATAACAGATTTCAATTTTGGAAACAGTACCTTCACAGCCATTTGCCTGATTCTGAATAATATAATCCCCTACCACAAATGGTTTAAACAGCAGCAGTAATACCCCGCCTGCAAGGTTCTCCAGTCCACCCTGCAATGCCAGTCCTACTGTAACACCAGCCGTACCAAGCAGTGCTGCTACAGATGATTCTTTTACCCCAAGACTCACGGCAATATTAATGATGAGCAAAATATACAATATTGCTTTACCTGCCGAAGAAGCAAACTGAATCACTCCGGCATCCACGTTTGCCTTTTCCAGAGAACGTCTCATAATCTTCAGAATCCACTGAATGATCTTACGTCCTACAAAGAAAACAATTATTGAAAGAATAACTTTTATACAGAATCCCATAAGTGCTGGCATCTGATTTTCCATATATTGTTTAAAATCCAGCAGATCTCGAAGGCTGTCTTTCACACCTCCGATTCCCATCTCCTGCAGACCTTCATCTACCTTACTGACAGTTTCATTAACTGTATCCATAAAAAAGGCTCCTTTTCTTTCTAATTTCGATTCTACTTACGAATTATACCACGATTTTAGGACAAAAACTATTTTATCTGTTTAAAATACCTATATTCAGTGATATAATGAATACGCTTATACTATTATATTTTTATTTATGGAGGAAACCATGCATATTATAATTGTCGGATGCGGCAAAGTTGGAAGCACCCTTGCAGAACAATTGCAGGAAGAAGATACCGATCTAACTCTGATCGACACAAATGCTGACGTTATTAACAATCTTACAGAAAATATTGATGCCATGGGTATTGTTGGAAATGGTTCCAGTATCAATACGCTTATGGAAGCAGGTGTTAAAACAGCTGATATCCTGATTGCTGTTACTGCTTCTGATGAATTAAACCTTCTCTGCTGTCTGATCGCACAGAAAACCGGACACTGTCAGACTATTGCCCGCGTGCGTAATCCTGTTTACAGTAAAGAAATCGGTTTTATTCAGGAACGACTCGGTCTTTCCATGATCATCAATCCGGAACTGGCAACTGCCCGGGAAATCTCCAGACTTCTTCGCTTTCCGGCCGCTGTCAAGATTGATCCATTCTCAAAAGGACGCGTAGAACTGCTCAAGTTTAAAGTTCTCCCTGAATTCGGACTGGATGGAATGTCTGTTTCTCAGATCACAGACAAATATCGCTGTGATATTCTGTTTTGTGCAATTGAAAGTAAAACGACTTTAAGTATTCCGGGTGGTGACCATCTGGTTCACAATGGTGATCTGATTTCTATCATCGCCACACCAAAAAACACGACTCTTTTCTTCAAAAAAATCGGTTTGAAGACTCATCAGGTTAAAAACGCACTGATCATTGGCGGTGGTACGATTTCCTACTATCTTGCCAAGAGCCTGGCTGACCAGAAGATCAGTGTCAAAATTATTGACAAAAACAAAGCACGTTGTGAAGAACTCAGTGAAATGCTTCCGGATGCCACGATCATCTGTGGTGACGGTACAGACCATGCTCTGCTTATGGAAGAAGGACTCCCTACTGTAGAATCCTTCGTTACTCTTACAAACATGGATGAAGAGAATATCTTTCTGTCTCTTTCTGCCAAAAAAATATCTCAGGCAAAGCTGATTGCAAAAGTAAACCGTCTTCCATACAAGGATGTCATTGATGATCTTGATATCGGCAGCGTAATTTATCCAAAATATATTACTTCCGACTCTATTCTCCGCTATGTGCGCGCTATGCAGAACACTATCGGAAGTAACGTAGAAACTCTGTATCATATTCTCGACAGTCAGGCAGAAGCTCTTGAATTTATCATTCGGGATAATTCACCGGTCGTAGGAATTCCTCTTTCAGAGCTTAATCTGAAAAACAATCTCCTCGTCTGCTGCCTTACACGTGAAGGAACTGTCCGCATTCCAAGAGGTCAGGATTCCATTCAGATTGGTGACAATGTGATCATCGTTACTACTCACAAAGGTCTTCGCGATATCCGCGATATCCTTGCCTAAAAGGAGTGTGTACAGATGAATTTTCCAATAATCGCTTATATTGTCGGCTGGGTATGTAACTTTCAGGCAATTTTTATGATACTTCCCTGTATCACCGCACTTATTTACCATGAAAATGATCTTTTTGCATTTTTGATTTCCATGGTAATCTGCCTTGTTGTCGGAGTTCCACTGACTTTCAAAAAGCCCAGAAATAAAGTTTTTTATACGAAAGACGGCTGTGTCGCAGTAGCTTTGAGCTGGTTTGCACTCTGTATTTTTGGTGCCATTCCGTTTGTTCTAAGCTCTTCGATTCCAAATCCGATAGATGCACTTTTTGAGACCGTATCCGGATTTACAACCACCGGTTCCAGTATCCTCACGGATGTCGAAGTTCTTCCTCATTGTATTCTTATATGGAGAAGCTTTACGCACTGGATCGGAGGTATGGGCGTACTGGTATTTCTGCTTTCTCTGCTTCCACTTGCCGGAGGCTATCATATGAACCTTATGAAAGCAGAAAGCCCTGGTCCTTCTGTCAGCAAGCTGGTTCCAAAAGTTCAGGACACTGCAAAAATCCTCTACACCATTTACATTGGTATGACATTATTGCAGATTGTACTGCTTCTTCTCGGAAGAATTCCATTATTTGATACTCTGTGTATTTCTTTTGGTACCGCTGGTACTGGTGGATTTGGTATTGTTAATGACAGTATGGGAAGCTACAGTGTCTACTGTCAGATTATAACAACAATTTTTATGATACTTTTTGGTGTCAATTTTTCTGCATATTATCTGTTTCTTACCAAAAAATTTATGCAGGCATTTAAATTCGAAGAAGTACGTTATTATTTCGGAATCATTCTTGCCGCTATTGTAATTATAGCTTTCAATACGTCACATCTGTTCCGAAATCTTGGCGAAGCCTTTCAGCAGGCAGCTTTTCAGGTTGGATCAATCATTACAACAACCGGTTTCTCCAGTACAGATTTCAACCAATGGCCGGCTTTATCCAAAACAATTCTCGTACTTCTGATGTTTGTTGGTGCATGTGCCGGAAGTACCGGCGGAGGACTCAAGGTTTCCCGAATCCTTATCCTGTGTAAAGCTGCAAAAAAAGAATTCCAGTTATATCTGCATCCAAATGCTGTCAAAAAAATCAAGATGGATAATAAGACTATCGGACACGATATCTTAAGATCAACTAATATTTATATAACACTGTATCTGATAATTTTCGCAGTATCTGTTTTGCTGATTTCACTGGATAACTTTGATCTTGTGACAAATTTTACTGCCGTGACCGCTACTTTGAATAATATCGGTCCTGGTTTGGAAATCGTAGGTCCTATGGGAAATTTCAGTTCCTTCTCTTATTTATCCAAATGTGTCATGATTTTTGACATGCTTGCCGGACGACTTGAAATCTTCCCACTGATGCTTTTATTCTTCAAGGGAACATGGAAGAAATTTTAATAAGTTAACAATTTTTTAAAATTTGCATCACATTTCTCTCACATTTATTCGTTATATTAGTAACTGTAGAAGATGAAAGTCTTCTATAAATATTTTTCTTTTTCATACGCGCCGGTACGAAAGTACCGGCCTCCTTCCATTTATAGAGCTTTTTTATACAACTTATCATAAAAAGAAAGACGCACGGTAGTAATCTTTTACCACTGTGCGTCTTTCTTTATCGTCTGTTCCTGACGAAGCACCTATCCTTATTATGATGCCGCCTGCAGATTATCACTGATTGTCTGCCAGATACTGCTGTTCTCAAATCCTAATTTCCACTGTGCTACTCCTGCAAGATTATATTTTGGAATCAATTTCACCTTTTCAGCAATTGACTGGGCATCTTCCAACCAGATCTGATAAGTCGAATTCTCTTTTTCAAATGTCGCATAGTTCTGACTGACGCTTCCATCCCATACTGCTTCAACACCATTTTCAGCCAGTACTTTCTGTGCCTCATCCATGCCGATTGCTTCACTTGTCAAAGCGCCTCCCGTTGTCTTCCAGAGACGAGTATAAAACGGAATTGCAAGGATTGTTCTCTGAGCCGAAGCTTCCGTGATGGTATCCTGTACTCCCTCTTCTACCCATGGAAGAGAAGCTACTGAACCGGCATCTGAACCAACATAATGCTCATCATAGCCCATAATAATGATATAATCTACTACTGCTCCCTGCTCACTGCGGTCATAATGACTGGTAAAATCTTCCGGAACCGGGTTATCAACCGAAAGTACCAGATTGTTCTTATGACATTCTATCGAAAGCTCTCTTAAAAATTCCAGGAAATGCGGACCTGCATCTTCACTTAATGTTTCAAAATCAACATTGATACCGTCCATTCCTATGGATGTTGCAGACTGGATCAGCTGCTGAATAATATTCTGTCTGGAAGACAACTGCGACAGTGTCTCTGTCGTACTGACTTCTGCTGTAAAATTATCAATCAGCCCCCATACTTTCAGCCCTTTTTCGTGTGCCCGTGCTACATAATCTGCTGAAGCAATATTTCCAATATTTCCAGATGTATCCTGTATATAATACCATGTCGGTGAAATTACATTCACACCGCTGATATTTGCGATTGCATCCGACAGATAATCATTTGCCTCCTGACTTGTCACCTGGTGCCAGCTCATATTTACTTTGGAATCCATGGTAAGATATGTATATTCTTCTTTCTGAAAGCTTCTCTCAAAATCCTGTGTTTCTGCCGATGAGATTTTGTCCTTTTGTATATATCCGATATATCCGTCCATGGTAGCAACTTTTGCCCAATCTTCCAGTTCTTCCAGAAAAAGAAGTGTATCTCCCGTATTCACATCTGTAAGAATCGGTGATTTAATTCCACCCCTGTACCGGATACTTGTATCTCTTGAAACAACGGTTGTCTTTACACCTGAAAATCGATATTGAATAGCTACTCTGCTCGGATTTTCATACACATATGCATCCAGATCCGTAAATTTCTGTACTAGTCCAAGTCTCAGATATACTGTACCATCTTTCAGCCATACATCTCCATTTCCTGCTTCTGAAGCCGGATAATACTGCAGTTCCGATGGTGTGGCATAAAGTATCTGATTATCTGCACTGTCCCAATAATACCTCTGATTCAGATAAGTGTTCACCATATCAAGAGGAAGATATATCTGATCGCCGGACATCAGTGCCCGTTCTTCCATAATATTGCTTCCGAGAACGACCGCCATCTCTCCCTCTCCAGGCTGACCATAATACTCAGTCAGATTCATTCTCTCTTTTGTAGGAATATATTTTTTTATAAAATGCGTCCCCAGCCCTATAATTGCCAGTACTAAAACCAATATACTGACAATCACGACAGGCATATTTCGATTTTTCTTTTGTTTTTTTGCCTGATGCATCATCGGTTTCTCCCTTTAATCTCAGATAAAAATCTGTGGTTATTTTATATATCCTGTATTATTATATCATGTTTTTATTGTATAATGTATTATTTAATTATTAAAATACGTTTTATTATTTACCTGAAAAAATTTTCAGGATTTTCCGGCCTGGTTAAGTACGAGAGGGGAAACTGCACTTGTGCCGGAAAATCGCTGTTTTGTCCTGTGTATCTGAAAAAATCCTGTAAAAGCAATCTGCCTGTTTATGGCTCCTGATTTTCTTTTATAAAATCAAAATTTACTTTTGCAATCTTTCCATTTTCATCTTCCGTATAATCCCGCATATAGCCACCATGTTCTGCGATCATACAGGCTTTCGCAATATCCTTGGGTGTACTGGGATCTCCGTTCAGAAAAAGCCTGATGCCCTGTTTACGATAATCTTTCAATTCATCCTTTAATGGTTTCATGTACTTTTTCCTGCACTTGTTGTGTGACATATTTCGTGTGCTCTATCCTCCTTTCCTTAAAAAATGATTTTAGAAAACACCTGATAGGTTCAAGAAAAAACACTCCTCGATATAATTGAATTTAATCGTATGGTGGGATTTTCACTGCCACAGCAAGAATGCTGCATGATATGTATAGAATGGCAATGATACTGAAAAAATGTATTATGTAAGTCTGTAATATCAATCTGTTTTTCAGCTATATGATGAATATTTTTTCTTATTCCCCATTATACAGAGTTTCTTTTTATATTCAAGCTTTTTTAGCATTTTATATAAAATTTCCCAATTAATTTCTAAATATTTTAGAAATAGACTGGTTCTATTTCTTTACATTTTCTATGTATCTGGTATATAATATGTCATATTAAGCAGAGATACTTTATTACTGGAATATTTTTCTGCTGATAATGCAAGTACATGGACTATATACCTGTCAGTCCTCCTGACAACTGCATATTTTAATATAGCAGAGACAGGTTCACAAGAATAGGATGTGATCATAATGAAAATAGAAAAAATCAATGACAACCAGATTCGTTGTACTTTAACCAGAGAAGATCTTGAAAGTCATCAAGTCAATCTGAAAGAGCTGGCCTATGGTTCAGAAAAAGCCAAAAAGCTTTTTCGTGACATGATGCAGCAGGCTCAGATACAGTTTGGTTTTGAGGCCGACAATATCCCTCTTATGATTGAGGCCATTCCGGTCAATCTGGACAGTGTCATTCTCATTGTAACTAAGGTAGAAGATCCCGAAGAACTGGATACCCGTTTTTCCAAATTTTCTCCATATAAAGATAAAGTCCAGACAGAGCCACTTCAGCTCGATGGTGCCGATAACATTATAGATATTTTCCAGAAAATCTACGAATCTAAAATAAAGGGAAATACACGTAAACAGAATTCTCAGAAAGAAAGCACAGATAAATCTGCTGCTCCTTCCGACACACCTTCTGTTGATCTGATTCGCCTTTTCAGTTTCTATCATCTGGACGATGTTATTGCTGCTGCACATGGCCTGAATGGATTTTTCACTGGTGAAAATTCTCTCTACAAAGATTCTTCCGATGGTAAATATCAGCTGATTCTTCATCAGTCTGAATATTCTCCTGAAGAGTTTAACAAAGTCTGCAATATTCTTTCTGAATATGGAACCGGCAAAGCATTTTCAGCAGCCGGTGAAGCACACCTGAGAGAACACGGAGAACTGATCTCCATCAGAGCACTTCAGCAACTTACGCAAATTTAATAAACCATGACTTAAACGCAAAAAGACTGACTCAAACAGAGCCAGTCTTTTTTATAAAAACAAATTATTCTCCAAGAAAATCATTGATCTGCTGAACCAGAACGTCTACATCCATTCCATGAACCATAGCAGCTTCTTCCAGAGATTCCATCTGTGAAGATGGGCATCCAATGCAATGCATACCAGCTCTCATAAGAATTGGTGCGATGTTAGGATCTAAAACAAGCAACTGGCCAATCAGCATATCTTTTGTAACCTTTGCCATTATAACTTCCTCCTTTTTCATATATCATTATAATTCCCAAATATTATTTATTATAATATAAAAGTTAGCAGGAATCAACCCGAAATATAATTTGTTCACAATTTTATACTTGTAATCCATAAAGATATATATTAGAATAACGATATAGAACCTGAAAGGGTACTAACGAGAATAAAGGAGGATACTATAATGGCATATGTTATTTCTGACGAATGTGTAAGCTGTGGAACATGCGCAGCTGAATGTCCAGCTGATGCAATCTCTGAAGGTGCAGAGCATTTCGAAATCGATGCTGATGCTTGCCTTGACTGCGGAACATGCGCTGATGCATGTCCAACAGAAGCTATTCATCCAGCTGAATAATTTTCATTCAAAACTGAATCACAAAAAGCTGCGGCAATCTGCTGCAGCTTTTTCATTTATTTTTATGTCTTTTTTCGTTTTCGTTTCTGTCCCTTTTCAGTGGCAGCGGCAGCTTCCTTCCGAGCCAGCTGTTGTCTGCGTATCGCATAATCCAGAGAACGACAACGTTCTTCATCTTCATTTTGAGAGCGAAGTTCCTGTGTGATCAGTCTTTCAAGTATTGTCTGAAACTCTGCAATTTTATCACTTGTTTTATCTTCCGCTTCCAAAACATTCTCAGTATCTCTCATTACTGCACCAGTCTCTATAATATCATCTTTAAGCAATGTAGCCGTATTTTCTCCAAAACCTGTTATGGTCGCTGCAATCTGAGGAAGCAGATTCTTGATCGCATGCAGATGTAATCCTCGCATCTTAAGTTCTTTAATATTCATGAGAAGCTGAATATCATATCCGGTGTAATAACGGTGTCCCAATTCATTTCTGGAAATCCGGAGTTCCAGTTCCTCTTCCCAGTACCTCAGAACATACGATTTGACTCCAGTCATATCTACCGCCTGCCTGACTGTGTATCGTGTTTCCATCATGCACCTCCTTATGAACTTCACTACCTATAATTATAATCAGCATTCCTTATAAATTCAACAAAAAACATTTGACACAACTTTTCTGTAAATTGCAAAAACAGACATAAAAACGAAGGTTCTGTGCCTTCATTCTCATGCCTGTACGTCTTGCTTATTTTTTCATATTCACAAACTGTGTATATCTTGGCAGCCATACCAGTTCAATTGTTCCAATCGGACCATTTCTCTGCTTGGCAATAATTACTTCCGCAATATCTTTTTTTTCTGTATCCTTATGATAATAATCATCACGATAAAGAAACATAACAACATCTGCATCCTGCTCAATTGCCCCGGATTCTCGAAGGTCCGAAAGCATCGGTCTGTGATCCGGCCTCTGTTCTACTGCACGACTCAGCTGTGACAATGCTATAACCGGTACTCCAAGTTCTCTGGCTAAAGCTTTAAGAGAACGGGATATGTCAGAAATTTCCTGCTGACGCGAATCACTCTTACCACTGCCGCTCATAAGCTGGAGATAATCAATCATAATAATTCCAAGATTATGCTCCAGTTTGTACTTTCGACACTTGGAACGCATCTCTGCAATACTGATTCCCGGAGTATCATCTATGATCAGATTGGACCGTCCAATAATATCAGCACCTTCTACCAGTTTAGTCCAATCTTCATCCTTCAGATTACCTGTACGCATATTCTGAGAATCTACATGAGATTCCATCGCAAGCAGACGGTTCACAAGCTGTTCCTTTGACATTTCCAGACTGAATATTGCAACCGTAACGTCCTTACGAAAAGCCATATACTGTGCTATATTCAAAACAAATGCTGTTTTTCCCATAGACGGACGAGCTGCAATCAATACCAGGTCTGATGGGTGCATACCGGATGTTTTATAATCCAGATCAATAAATCCCGTCGGAATACCTGTGACACTGCCTTTCAGTTTTGATGCCTTTTCAATATTATTAATTGCATTCAGAACTACCTGCTGAATTGGTACATAATCTCCACCAACACTTCTCTGCAAAATATTGAACAGTTTTTTCTCTGATTCTTCCAGAATCACCTCTGTACTTTCTTTTTCAAGATAACAGGTATTTGCTACATCTTCTGTTGCTTTGATCAGACGCCTGAGCATTGCTTTCTCACTTACAATGTTGGCATAATATTTCACATTAGCAGAAGTAGGAACTGCCTCGATCAGTTCTCGTACATATTCCATACTGCTGATATCCGGCGGCAGATCCTTTTCTTTCAGACGATTCTGCAATGTGATCAGATCTACCGGCTTACCTTCATTGCAAAGCTCTACCATCGCATCGAAAATAATTCCATATTGATTTTGATAAAAATCATCACTCGTCAGAATTTCCGATGCGATTAAAATCGCATCCCTGTCAAGGAGCATTGCGCCGATGACAGACTGCTCAGCCTCTATACTATGAGGCGGTATTCTTTTTATCAGCGCTTCTTCCATAAAAAAGTCTCCTCACTTACGCTTCTTTGATCCATACTTTCAGACTTCCGGTTACTTTAGGATGCAGTTTTACCGGAACCTGTGTTACACCAAGATTTCTGATCGGACTCGGAAGCTGAAGTTTTTTCTTATCAATATCCAGATTGAGCTGTGCTTTTGCAGCTTCAGAAATTTCTTTTGATGAAACGGAACCAAAAGTTCTTCCACCCTCTCCTACTTTTAATGTAAGAATAATTTCTTTTGTTTCAAGATCCTTTGCAAATGCCTGTGCCGCTTCCAGATTTTCCTGCGCAACCTTTTCTGCATTTGCTTTCTGAAGTTTCAGATCATTAAGATTCTTCGGGGTAGCCTCTAATCCAAGTTTCTTCGGAAGAATCATATTTCTCGCATAACCATCACTTACATTTACAATTGCCCCTTTTTTTCCGAGGGATTTTACATCTTCTAATAAAATCACTTTCATTTCTGACCACTTTCCTCCTGATATAATTCATCTATAATTTCTTCCAGCATATGCTGCACTTCATCAATAGGACGTTTTACCTGTGCACCGGCGATATTGATATGTCCACCGCCGCCAAGTTTCTCCATCATTACCTGAACATTGACTTCATCAATCGCACGGGCGCTGACATACACTTCTTTGTTGTATGTAGTCAGCACAAAAGAAGCTTTAACTCCGGCAATATTCAACAATTCATTTGCTGCCTGTGCTCCAACTACTGTCGGACTTTCCAGCCCTTCACTTGGACACTTCGCAATTGCAAAACAGCCTCTGTAGATTTCTGCTGTACGCACTGCCTCAGCCCTTGCCTTGTAAGAATCAATATTATCACGGAGCATCTTACGTACTCTGGTCATATCTGCTCCTGAACGACGCAGGAACGCAGCTGCCTCAAATGTACGTACGCCGGCTCTTGTGATGAAGTTATTGGTATCAATCATAATACCTGCATAGATACAGTCCGCTTCAATATTACGCAGACGAAGATCATCTGAAAAATACTGCAGAATTTCTGCAACCATCTCACATGTAGAAGAAGCATACGGCTCTACATAAGAAAGTACTGCATTCTGAATAACCTCATTGCCTCTTCGATGATGGTCAAGTACAACTATCGTCTTTGTCATATACAAAAGTTCTTCACATTCTGTATAACTCGGCTTATTAGTATCTACAACGACTACGACTGTATTATCATCTACCAGTTCCATTGCCTGATCTCGATCAATAAACATGGACGGTTCATAATCAGGATTATTTATATATCCCGCCATAAGCGGCCTGATAGATGTGGATGGATCATTTACCACAATATGCACCGGTTTACCCAGTGTCTTACCGGCACGATAAATACCTATTGCAGCTCCCAGTGCATCTACATCTGTGATCTTGTGTCCCATAACGACAACACGTTCTTTGGTACTCATAAATTCCTTCAGTGCCTGCGCCTTAACCCTGGCCTTAACTCGTGTGGTTTTTTCCATTTGCTGAGCTTTACCACCATAGTAAGTGATATTGTCACCATTCTTTATAACAACCTGATCACCACCTCGACCAAGTGCCATCTCAATCGCAATACGAGAATATTCATAGTTCTGAAGATAAGTAGGTGCATTCAGACCAATCCCGATACTTAAAGTTACGGTCATGTCGTTACCAATATTGACTGTCTTTACTTCTTCGAGAATATGAAATTTCTGTTCTTTAAGAGTTTCCAGAGAACTCTGTCTCATAATCAGGAAATATTTATCTTTTTCAAGTTTTCGAACCAGGCCATCATAATTAGAAAAATATTTCGTGATCTTACGATCAATCAGTGCGATAAGAAGAGATCTTCGGACATCCTCAACACTTTCCAGTGCCTCTTCATAATTGTCCAGATATGCTAATGCAACAACAAGCTTATCGTCTTCAATTGCCTGCATATATTCTTTCAGTTCGGTTTCGTCATACAGATACATGACAATGAGACTTGTCGTTTCTTCGACATCCATCAGTAATTTCGATGGTGCCATAGATTCTCCCAACATGATTCTCTGCATTGAAATCCGATATATCCGATCTCCAAATTGTGTACTTATTTCCGTAGTATCTTTCCCATCATATCCGGGAAGTCTGTTTGCCGTAATATCCGGAAAAATCGTACTGACATTCTTCCTGTAAAAAGGATCCTTTCCCGTCAGCTGAGAAAACATTCTGTTGGACCAGATCATTCTCCCCTGCATATCCATAACTGCATATGGAAGAGCCAGTTCCTCAAGTACTCTTTTTTCAAGGAACTCATACTGGCTGGCAAAAGCAATCAGATCATTGAACATCAGCGGTCTGTGATATAAAGCCAGGCCAATTGCTACCACAATGTAAAGCACGTTTCCCATCGTAACAACAATACCTGCCTTGATATTGATCACATATACCAGAATATTTAACACAACCAACAGAACGGACAGATACAGCGGCCAGCGAGCTAAATGTTTCAGATGGCCTTTTAATTTTAACTTTCCACTCATAATATTCTTTACCATTCTTTTTCTTAGTTGTTGTTTAAGCGCTGCCTTTTATTATAGCAGATTTCCGAAATTTTTGCCATATTATTGTAAAGAAAACAAACAAGATAGTTTCCTGCTGCAAAGGATGCAAAAAGAGCCGTATCAGAAAAGCATCTCGCTTCTCAGATACGACTCTTCAGATTCTACTTTACCAAACCGTCCGGATTAGTCCTGAACATATGGCATCAGTGAAAGGTGACGTGCTCTCTTAACAGCAACAGTCAGAGCTCTCTGATGTTTTGCACAGTTTCCTGTGATTCTTCTCGGAAGGATTTTACCTCTTTCAGAAACATATTTTCTGAGTTTTGCTACATCCTTGTAATCGATTTCATTGTTTTCTTTACCGCAGAATACACAAACTTTTTTTCTTCTGCGTCCGCCTCTTCTCTTCATTGGAGAGTCCGGTCTTTCGCCTCTATTGTAAGCCATGATGGTTTCCTCCTGTTCTTATTTCTTTCAGTTTAATTAAATGGAAGTTCTTCGTCAATTCCATCAGGAATATTCATAAAGCCATCTGCACTTGCTGCTCCCGGACTCGGCATTGACGGAGCCGGTGCTGCGCTCTGCTGAGGATGTGATGCAGCATAACTGTCACTGGAAGCTTTGCTCTCTGCAAATTCCTGTTCCTCAACTACTACTTCTGTAGTATATACCTTCTGGCCATCTCTGTTTGTATAACTTCCGGTCTGAATACGACCGCTGACTACAATTCTGATTCCCTGACGGAAGTACTTCTCTGCAAATTCCGCGCCACGTCCAAACACAACACAACTGATAAAGTCGGCTGTTGCTTCACCGTCACGACGAAATCTTCTGTCTACAGCTAAAGTATATCTAGCAATTGCCAGTGCATTTTCTCCTGCGGAATATCTCACCTCAGGATCTCTTGTTAAGCGTCCCATTAAAATTACTTTGTTCATTAAAATACCTCTTTCTTCTTAGTGAGTGAACGGGTTTCTTAATGGTGCTTTCTAAAATCCATCTGTAAAAAGATTATGCGTCTTTACGAACGACTAAGTATCTTAATACGTTGTCCATGATACGTACATGTCTTTCTACTTCTGCCGGACACTGTGCGTCTGCTTCAAACTGAATGAAATAGTAGAAGCCTTCATGCATTTTCTGAATTTCGTAAGCTAATTTCTTCTTACCCCATTCTTCTACTTCTGTGACGTTTCCGTTGTAACGAGCGATGTAGCTTTTAGCTTTCTCTACTACTGCATCACGAACTTCGTCTTCAACTTTTGCGCTCACAACTAATGCTAATTCGTACTTGTTCATGCTTTCTTACCTCCTTATGGTCTTCATGGCCCTCTGCCTGTATATCAGAGAGCAAGGATATGAAAAATATATCACACAGTTGATGATTCTATCATAATCTGATTCAAATGTAAAGGATTTTTTGTCGAATCATTCACTTTTTATAAAAAGAATTTTTTCTCAACACACAAACAGCTTTAATTATTTTTGCTTTTGTTATTCTGCATAATTTGTTGTTTTCTCTTCTGAAACAGGATATACTTATTGCACAAACGCATTTTGCGTTATCTCAGGAAAGGAGTATATTAAAAATGGATTCTGCATTATATGCAAACTATCTGAACATACTTGAACAGGAACTGGTACCTGCTCTCGGATGTACAGAACCAATTGCCATTGCCTATGCAGCAGCAAAGGCATATCAGGTTCTTGGAGAATTTCCCGATTCTGTAGAAATGCGCCTCAGTGGTAATATCATCAAAAATGTTAAGGGAGTTACTGTTCCAAATTCAGGCGGCCTGAAGGGCATAGATGTAGCTGCAGTTCTTGGCATTGTTGGCGGAAATGCTGATAAAGCACTTGAGGTTCTGAGTGAGATTACAGAAGAAGATATTGCCAGAACCCAGGAACTGATCAACAAACATATCTGTTCCTGCTCACTGGTCGAAGGTGTGGATAACCTCTACATTACGGCTACTGTAATACATGGAACACATTCTGCTTCTGTAACAATTGAACATCAGCACACAAACATTACCAGAATCGAAAAAGACGGAAACGTGATTCTGGACAATCCTTATCAGTCTGAAAGCAAAGTCACCACAGACAAATCCAAACTTACTGTCCGCGATATTCTGGATTTTGCAGACCAGGTACGTATGGAAGATGTGCAGCCTGTCATCGACCGTCAGATCAAACTGAATTCTGCGATCGCACAGGAAGGTCTTGACAACAATTATGGTGCACAGATTGGTAAAACGCTGATGCACATATGGGGCAAAAGCATCACAACACGAGCATGTGCCCGGGCTGCTGCCGGAAGCGATGCACGTATGGGCGGATGTTCTATGCCGGTCGTTATTAATTCCGGAAGTGGAAATCAGGGCATGACTGTCTCTCTTCCTGTTATTGTATATGCCGATGAATGGGAAGTATCTCATGAAAAACTCTGCCGTTCTCTTGTTGTCAGTAATCTGATCGCTATTCATCAGAAATACTATATAGGAAGTCTTTCCGCATATTGTGGTGCAGTCAGTGCTGCCTGCGGTGCCGGTGCCGGAATCACCTATATGTATGGCGGTACATATCAGCAGGTTTCTCTTACGATTATAAATACACTTGGAAACATCGGCGGAATCGTCTGCGATGGTGCAAAACCTTCCTGTGCTGCCAAAATCGCGACTTCTGTGGATGCAGCTCTTATGGCCTTCCAGCTCAGCATTCAGAATAAAAGTTTTCTTCCGGGTGAAGGTATCATTAAAGATGATATTGAAGAAACCATCAAGAGTATGGGATATATCGGACGCGTCGGCATGCGTACCACAGATACAGAGATTCTGAATGTCATGATAGACCGTGCAGATATCAACCAGGATTGCTGAAGCATTGCCAGCGAACCGTTACTCAAAAATTTATTAACTTTTACAGGGGGATTATTCCATGAAAAAAAACAGTTTTTTTAGCAGCCTTCCATTTAAACTTCTGGTAGGTGTTATCCTTGGCATTATTGCAGGACTCCTATTGAGTGCCACAGATTCTTCTTCTGTCACCATGGGACTTCTTAATATTGTTGTCACTCTGAAATATGTACTCGGACAGCTCATTAATTTCTGTGTACCATTGATCATCATCGGTTTTATTGCTCCTTCTATCACAAAACTTGGAAACAGTGCTTCCCGTATGCTTGGTGTTGCCCTGGTGATCGCCTATGTATCTTCCATCGGTGCTGCTCTTTTTTCCGTTGCAGGTGGCTATACACTAATTCCGCATCTTTCTATTGTCACAAATGTAGACGGGCTGAAAGAGCTTCCGGAAGTTGTATTTGAGCTTTCCATTCCACAGATTATGTCCGTTATGAGCGCACTTGTTTTCTCCATCATGGTCGGCCTTGCCGCTACCTGGAATAAAGCAAAGCTTATTACCGGACTCCTTGATGAATTCCAGAAAATTGTCCTTTCCATCGTATCAAAAATCATCATTCCGATCCTTCCTTTCTTTATTGGTCTGACTTTCTGCGGACTGGCATATGAAGGTTCTATCACACGACAGCTTCCTGTATTTCTCAAAGTCATCGTAATCGTGCTGATCGGTCACTTTATCTGGATGACTCTGTTATACGTTCTTGCCAGTGCCTATTCTCATGAAAATCCATGGGAAGTTGTACGTCATTATGGACCTGCATATCTTACCGCTGTCGGCACCATGTCCTCTGCTGCCACTCTTGCAGTTGCACTTCAGTGTGCAGACAAGGCAAAACCACTTCGTAAAGATATGGTACAGTTCGGAATTCCGCTTTTTGCCAATATTCACCTCTGTGGTTCCGTTCTGACAGAAGTTTTCTTCTGTATGACAATCTCCAAGATGCTGTACGGTTCTATCCCATCTCCAGGCACTATGGTTCTGTTCTGTCTGCTCCTTGGCATCTTCGCTCTGGGCGCTCCTGGAGTTCCTGGTGGTACCGTTATGGCATCTCTTGGCATCATCACCGGTGTTCTTGGATTCAACGAAACAGGTACCGCTCTGATGCTTACAATCTTTGCTCTTCAGGACAGCTTCGGAACTGCCTGCAACGTAACAGGTGATGGAGCTCTAACTCTGATTCTTACAGGATATGCCAAGAAACATGGTATTAAAGAACAGCATCTTGACACAATTGATCTGTAATTTAACACATATTATTTATTTCATAAAAACATGAATCAAACCGGAGAGTTTTGTCGACTTGACAAAGTTCTCCGGTTTCTTCTATACTCGTATTAACTGAGTTTTATTAAATTTTTTCTGTCAGGAGGTTAAACTTATGCTTCTAAAAAACGGACATCTCATTGATCCGGCAACCAAAACAAATGAACTTATGGATATTCGCGTTGAGAATGGTTTTATCACAGAACTTGGTAAAAACCTTACTCCACAGAATGCTGAAGAAGTTCTGGATCTTTCCGGACTTACCATCGCACCTGGTCTTATCGATACTCATATTCATTTTCGTGATCCTGGTCTTACTTATAAAGAAGATCTCCATACCGGTTCTCTTGCCGCAGCAAAAGGTGGATTTACTTCTGTTATCTGTATGGCAAACACAAAACCAACCGTAGACTCCGTGGATATACTCAAAGACATCCTTAATCGCGCAAAAAATGAAAATATCAACATTTATCAGACTGCATCTGTTTCCTACGGATTAAACGGCGAAAAAATGACTGATTTTGACGCGCTTGCTGAAGCTGGTGCCTGTGGATTCACAGATGATGGAATTCCACTTCTGAATGCTAATTTCTGCTATGAAGCCATGCAAAAAGCTGCCAAACTACATATGCCGATCAGCCTTCATGAAGAAGACAAAGCCTTCATAACCAATAATGGTATCAATGCCGGAGAAATTTCAGAAAAGCTAGGCGTTACCGGATCTCCTGCAATTGCAGAGGAAGTTATGGTTGCCCGAGACTGCATGCTTGCCCTTCGTAGTGGTGCTGCTGTTGTAATCCAGCACATTAGTTCCGGAAATTCTGTTGAACTTGTTCGTACCGCAAAAAAACTTGGTGCCAACATCCATGCAGAAGCAACTCCTCATCACTTTACTTTAACCGAAGAAGCTCTTTTAAGACACGGTACGCTTGCCAAAATGAATCCGCCTCTTCGTACAGAAAAAGACAGACAGTCCATTATCCAGGGGCTCAAAGATGGTACGATCGATCTAATCGCCACTGATCATGCTCCTCACAGTGAAGAAGAAAAAGCAAAACCTCTGACGGAAGCACCAAGTGGTATCACCGGACTGGAAACCTCTCTCGGACTTGGCATTACATCTCTGGTAAAAGAAGGATGTCTTACTCTGATGGAGCTTCTTGAAAAAATGACCTGTAATCCGGCTTTTCTTTATAAACTTCCCGGAGGCGTAATCCAGGTCAATGCACCTGCTGATTTCGTTATATTCGATCCAGATGAAAAATGGACAGTCACGGACTTTGCATCCAAAGCCTCTAACAGTCCGTTCAAAGGCTGTGAACTATACGGAAAAATTCATTATACAATCTGTAATGGAAAGATCGTGTATCAGGGATAATTTGCACTATATTCCTGCTACACTGTTTTATCTGTTCTCATTATGTAAAACTCCCCTGATGCAGCGATCTTGCTGTCTGTCAGGGGAGTCTTCATTTTCTGTTTGTTCGTAACTGTTCAATGCCTCACAGTTATGTTTATTCTTCATAAATCTGATCAAACACACCACCGTCTGCAAAATGTGTTTTCTGTGCCTTGTCCCATCCACCAAAATCATCAATGGTCACAAGATTAACATTCAGATCAAAAACATCTGCATATTCTTTGAGAATATCTTCATTTGACGGACGATAGTAATTATCTCCTGCAATTCGCTGAGCCTCATCCGAATACAGATAATTCAGATATTCCGTTGCCACATCTCTGGTTCCTTTCTTATCTACCACCTCATCAACGATTGCTACAGATGGCTGTGCCAGGATACTGATGCTCGGTGTAACGATTTCATAATCATCCGGATAATCTTTTACAGAAAGATAAGCTTCATTTTCCCATGCGATCAGAACGTCTCCCTGTCCATTTTCTACAAAAGATGTTGTAGCACCTCTTGCTCCAGAATCAAGTACCAGGACATTTGCATAGAGCTTTTTAATAAAATCTTTGATCTTATCCTCATCACCATTAAACTTTTTATCTGCATAAGCCCAGGCTGCCAGATAGTTCCATCTCGCTCCACCGGAAGTCTTCGGGTTTGGAGTAATAACCCCAACATCTTCTTTGATCAGATCATCCCAGTCTTTGATTCCTTTCGGATTCCCTTTTCTGACAAGAAATACAATTGTTGATGTATATGGTGAGCTGTCATTTGGAAATTCATCAATCCAGCCTTCGTCAATCAATCCTGCATTTTCAACCGCGTTGACGTCATATTCCAAAGCCAGTGTTACAACATCTGCTTCCAGACCGTTTGCTACTTCCAGTGCCTGTTTACCGGAACCACCATGCGATTGAGTGACTTCTACATCCTGGCCAGTCTTTTCCTTCCAGTGTTTTGCAAATACTTCATTGTATTGCTCATATAATTCTCTGGTCGGATCATAAGAAACATTTGTAATCTCCACTTTATCTGCTGCCCATACTGCAGATGTACCTGCAATGTTTGCTCCAAGAACTGCTGCGATTCCCAATGCTAAAAATCTTTTTTTCATAATATTCTTCCTCTCTTTCCTGCATGGCTTTGTGTTGTGTTTTGCTGTGACACTATAAAACCATATTTTGAGTAAGAAAAAAATCCCAAGATCAGAAAACGATGTCAAATAAATCTAAAAAACTGCAAAATTCAATCATTTTTTAATCAGAATTCTGCAGTTTTCATATTATTTTATTTATTCGGACTTATTTGATGAAAACGTTGTCCGCCTTGATTTTATTTTGTTTTTGCGTTTTTCAGTACACTATAAGCGCCATAATAACGCGTCTTGCCCACATTTCTGTACACCCTTACTTTGACAAAATAGTTCTTTTTGGAAACGAGGTTCCTGATCGTTGTGCTGAGTCTGGAATTTCCAACAGTAACATACCTGTAACCTTTGTTTTTGTACAGGGAGTATGCAATCTGATAACCGCTTGCACCTGCAACTTTTTTGTAAGATACCGTCAGGGCCTTTTGGGACGGCGCCAAGGATGAAATAGCGGTGCTCGCTGGCATTGCTTTGCCTGTAATGCCGGTATTGGAATAGCTGCCGTAAAGTGTTCGATTATTTTTCCTGCATATTGCCCGGACTGTGTAGGTGTTGTCCCTGCCTGTCACGACCGGGAATTTCTTTGAGTTTATGTGTGTGTAGGAGGTACTCGTTGTTGTGGCAAGTTTTGTCCATTTATTATTTTGTTTGATGTAAATAACGTATCCTGATGTATTCTTCATGCTGGTCCAGCTAAGTTTTACCCTGTCATAACCAGCGGAAGTAACTTTGCCAAGTTTTACTGCCGCTGGAACAACATAAGCAGAAACGCCGTTTTTGTTATAATCTGTTTTCTGATTTCCAACCACGCCTCTTACCGTATAGGTATACTGATCTCCCAATGTAAGTTTTGTATGCGTGTAGGAGATACCTTTGATGTTTCGTGCAGCTTCTTTCCATCCAGAACCATTTTTCTTATAATACAAAATATAGGAATCCACACCATTCAGCGGCTCCCAGGTTACTTTGATTGCATTTCCATTCTGAGAAACAGCACTCTTGAGGCCCGGCTGCGGACTGCAGGTTACAGCATTTGAAGTCTTTGCAAGCAGTTCTTTCTCACCCTTTCGTGTGTAAGCCCTGACACAGTAAGTATAGGTTCCCATGACTCCCGTATATTCGGTGTCTGTCCAGGATGTAATACTGTTGTCTGTAATTTTTTTGATTCGTTTATAAGAAGAATCCTTGTTTACTTTTCGATAAATATAGTAACCTACTGCACCACTTTCCTTCTGCCAGGAAAGCTGATTTCCCTTGGATGTGAATTTTGCAGACTTCATTTCGGATTTTTCATTTATAGGGCTTGCATATAATTCTGTTTCTCCTATATAATTTCCAGTTCCTTCTACATACTGCCCTGTTTGCGTCAAATAACTTTGTTCCCCGTAATAGGAATAGCTTGCTCCCCAGGTAAAGTAATCGGTCTCTTTGTCCAGAATTCTGTTTCCATCGATCAATGCTATATTTTCATCCACTTCATCCCGTTTAACAGGTCCTATTTTTGTAAAGATCAGTTTTATTTTTGAGATATTCTTTTTGCTGACGATGATCTTTACATCCAAAACACCTCTTGAATAACGGTCTGTCGCAGTGGCAGTTACATGAATCGTCGTTGTTCCCACTGCTTTGACTGTCACATCTCCATTCGAAGAGACTGCGGCAATATTCGGGTTTTCGCTCTTATAAGTTAATGCTGCATTTCCCTCGCAGGTCATCCCCAGATTAAATTTCGCATCCCCGTAAGCACAATTAAAACTGCTCTTGCCATGAATCGTCTGTTTTTTCAAATCCAGAACATGTAACGTATAGGAAACAGACTTTGCTGCATAATTTATCCCTGCAGACACATGAGCTGTAATCTCACAGGTTCCTGTAGCCAGAAGTGATACTTTTCCATTTTCATCTACTCTTGCTATCGATTCATCACTGGAACTGTAGGATACTTCTCCATCAGAATTTGTACTGAACGAATTCGAGGTCGTTTCATCAACCAGACCACAGGTTATCTCATCACTGTCAAATTTCATTTCCGGGTCATATGAATTTTTGTGTGCGGGTTCTGTTTCAAAACTTCCATCGGAGTTGATTCTGCATACCGTCATTTTGCTTCCATCTGTCACATACCAGACAGCTTTGCCGTCTCTGACCGCCGGCTGACAGTCGGAAAGATAGCCATTTTGGGTGTACATCGAAGACGTTGCATTTCCTTTTCCATCCAAAAATACATATGATATTTTTCCGTTCGCCTCATAGCCTTTTATTTCTGCCCACAAAAGCAGAAATGAATCACTTCCCAGTTTCACCAGCTGTGGTGTAGATGCACGGATTCCTCCTGACTCTGAGTAGTTGGTCATCCACTTAGTAGTCGTTGTTCCTCTCAATGTCAACGGATAAGAAATACTATATGAAATTTCAGAAAGTTTTTTCTCTACCGGTGTTTTTGTACAGTCACTGCGTGAAGTAACCGTGATAAAAATATCTCTGGTATAATGTTCTGACCAGTTTACATCCTGTATGACTGAATTTCCTGCGGTCAGATAACTGCTACTGGAATATTCCAGGCCTCCCAGTGACATTCCTGTAGAATTGTCTCCTGCCTGCCCCTGTGCTGGCCAAATTAAATCTGCAAAATAATTCCCTTTAAAAGAATTTTCTGATGCTGTTTTATCATATATTCCAAGAAGTTCCCCTCGAGGGTACGCGTCTCCGTGATCCAACGCTACGATATTCGCCTGATCATCAACCAGAATAAACTGGTTAAAAGAATGGCTGACATATCCCTCCGTCTGATTCATAACATTATAATAAGAATCTATCGAAGTCATATCACTGGTTCGAACCTGCCAGGTCAGGTTTGCCTGATGATTCAGTCCATCACTGCTCGTATACATTTCATGTGAGGTTCTTATATACAAGATCTTTCCATACTCTGCCATTCGGAGATTTCCTGCACTAAATGGTACGACCGTATTGGCGCCTCTTAAAGAAGCCGCACCTATACGATTCCAGTTTTTGTCATATTTCACAAGGCGTATCACTTCTTTTGTATCTTCTTCATCCAGATTTTGCTGCCCCCACGCAACATAATATGCATCTTTTCCTGCATAAAGTCCGCCAAACAGCCCAAGTTCCGGTTCCAGTGTTCTGGAAGACTGCCTAACAAAATCTGTGCTGTATTTCTCTATTAACAACTTATCATTTACATATTCCACACGATAATATCCATCGTCCTCTACAGTCAGATAAGAATATGACGGCGCTGACCACTTCCAATAGTTCTGCTGATCGCGATTATCACTCTCTCCATTTTCTGAAGCCTGGTATCCGCCTCCCACAGCATCTACGGAAATTTCTCCGGCAAGATCCAGTTCGTCCTCGTCCCCATCCGAAAACGTATCCTCTGCTTTCTGGCTTCCATCGCCCAATTCGCTCTCTTCTTCTGTTGAAAATGTCTGTGAATCTTCCTGCTGTCCTTCAGAATCTGCGCGGTCATCTTCTGAATCTGTTTCAACATCGACTTCTACATCCGTTTCCTCAATCTCGAATTCAGAATCATCCGTATTCTCTCCTTCTGAAAAATCTCCCTGTACATCCAGATCCTGCACCTCTTCCTGTGCAAAAGAATCTGCCAGGGTCATCTGCGGCATCACCGCACCCACAGTCAGTGCAAATGCTACAGCTATTGCCATAGATTTTTTTCTCATATGCCTTCCTCCTTCGTATGATATTTTATTTTTCTTCTTTCCGTGTCAAAAGCTTTCCGGAAATCGCGGCAAGGATCTGCTGAAACAGTGTTCCGATCATAACCGGAAACATCACTTCACCTGGAAAGTATGCCGCTGCAATAACAGCTCCTGTGCTGATATTTCGCATGCCCGTTCCATATACCATGGAAATCGTTGTCTCCTGCTCCTGTTTCGTTACTCTCGCAATGATCCAACCGAGGAAATATCCTCCCGCCGCAAGACACAGAATCGTTGCAGCTACTCCAACTCTCTGAAGATTCATATTCCGAATATATGGGGCAACTTTTGAAGAATTGGATGTTACCACAAACATCAGTGCGAGTTTGGAAAACGGTGCCAGGATCGTATCGATCACAACCAATGACAAAGATAATGAGCTGTTCCCATCAAAAATAGATATCCACATCAAACTGGCTACCGCTGTCGGTATCGAAAAGCTCCAGTACCATACCCGTGATCAGGTTCATATTATCGTGAAACAAGAGATGTCCCAGACCACAGGCGGTTGTCGGAATCACAACATGCAGCATGACCATGATGATCAGCAGGCTGGTCGGATTCTTTAACACATTTGCCACATCTCTGAATCGGGATTTCAATGCACCCGCAAATGTCATAAAAGCAAATACGTATGTCACATAAGGAAGACCATGTTTTGCTATATCTGGAAAACACACGCCTGTCAACAGACATAATGGCGTCACAAAAGCCATCCATTTCTCGATAAATCGATTAAACCTGTCCAACATCAGATATTACCTTCTCTCATTTGTCTTATAAAAAGATTATAGCATATCACTTCATCTCCATAAAGTCCCATGAATCGTAAAATATTTTATACGCAAAAAAAACCAGAGCTTTATGCTCTGATTCTGTTAGAGGTGCCACCCGGATTTGAACCGGGGATAGAGGTGTTGCAGACCTTTGCCTTACCACTTGGCTATGGCACCATA
>NZ_CAKROJ010000001.1 GCF_934372025.1 uncultured Blautia sp. | reverse complement strand
CGCGGTGTAGAAGTTCCTGGTGGACTCAAAGGTGTATGGCTTGATACTCCGATGATCGAGATCCTCGGCGGCGAAGGAACCATCGAAAAGAGAATCCCGGCTATGTTCCGTATGTACATGAATTACGGCATTGACATGAGAAAAGTTCCGATCGTTATTTATCCTACACTGCACTATCAGAACGGTGGTCTTGAGATTGACGGTGATGGATTTACAAAAGAACTTCCGAACCTTTTAGTTGCAGGCGAAGCGGCAGGCGGAATCCACGGAAGAAACAGACTGATGGGTAACTCTCTTCTGGATGTTATCGTATTCGGAAGAAATGCTGGTAAAAAAGCAGCAGCAAAATGTAAGAATGTGGAACTTGGAGAGCTGAATCTCAACCATATATACGCATATGAGGAAGAACTGAAAGAAGCTGGCGTACAGACAGAGAAAGTATCTCCGTTACTGCTTCCAAACTATGCCCGTCATGAACAGCGTTAAAAACATGTGTTTAAATGGAAAATGGTGTTGATAAAGAATTGTCGGCATCGGGAGCTTTTGGTATAATAACAGACAAAAAGAAGGGAGCTTACCAGAATGCGTGAAGTAGAAGTAAGCAGACTTACAGAGGTCATTGAGAGGCTCTGTATCGAAGCAAATGAACATCTTCCGGAAGACGTAAAATGTGCGATCAAAACATGCCGCGCATGCGAAGACGGAGAGATTGCCAAGGGTATCCTTGACAACATTATCGAGAATTTTGACATTGCAGATAATGAGAATGTGCCAATCTGTCAGGATACAGGAATGGCATGCGTATTCCTTGAAATCGGACAGGATGTACATTTCGTTGGCGGAGATCTCACCGATGCGATCAATGAAGGCGTACGCCGCGGATATGACAAAGGATATTTAAGAAAATCTGTAGTAAAAGATCCGGTACGCCGTGGAAACACAGGCGACAACACACCGGCTATGATCTATACAGAGATCGTTCCTGGCGACAAAGTTAAGATCACAGTAGGCCCGAAAGGCTTCGGAAGCGAGAACATGAGCCAGATCCGTATGTTCAAACCATCCGCAGGATTACAGGGAATCAAGGATTTCATCCTTGAAGTAGTAGAGACAGCAGGCCCGAACCCATGTCCTCCAATGGTAGTCGGTGTCGGTATCGGCGGAACATTTGACAAATGTGCACTTCTTGCAAAGAAAGCACTGATGAGACCGCTGGATACTCAGAACCCGGATCCATTCTATGCAGACCTTGAGAAAGAAATGCTTGAGAAAGTAAACAAACTTGGAATCGGACCGCAGGGATTTGGCGGAAAGACAACCGCCATCGGCCTGAATATCGAAACAATGCCGACTCATATTGCAGGTATGCCATGTGCAGTCAATATCAACTGTCATGTAACCCGTCATAAATCGGAGGTGATCTAAGATGGAAAGAAAGAAAATTACACTTCCACTTACAAGAGAGCTGGCAAGAACTCTCCATGCAGGTGATCAGGTATTATTAACAGGTACTATTTATACATCACGTGATGCAGGACACAAGAGAATGTGCGAGGCCCTTGCAAAAGGTGAGAAAATTCCATTTGATCCTACAGATGCAACCATCTACTATGTAGGACCAACTCCTGCAAAACCAGGCGCAGTCATCGGTTCAGCAGGCCCTACAACCAGCGGACGTATGGATGCCTATGCACCGACAATGATGTCTGTCGGAGCAAGAGGAATGATCGGAAAAGGTGCCCGCCTTCCGGAAGTTGTGGAAGCCATGAAGAAATATGACGGCGTATACTTCGGAGCAATCGGCGGTGCAGGTGCACTCCTTGCAAAATGTATCAAGAAAGCAGAACTGATCGCATACGAAGATCTGGGAGCAGAAGCACTTCGTAAATTATATGTAGAGGATATGCCGCTTGTAGTCATCATCGACTGTGAAGGCAACAACCTTTATGAAGAAGGAAAAGCAGAATATCTCAAAGAACACGGAGATAAATAATTCGGCTGATACATAAAAAAATAACTTCCATATGCTGTAGTGATATACAGTGTATGGAAGTTCCTTTATATAACGAAAATAAACCTGATCAGAGAGCATCTGTGTTTTATCTGTTCCGGTGAATATTGGATTATATATATTGTATCCAATATACTATAAATGAGCAAGTTCGTGATTTTGCACAAAACAGTCCCTGCCACAGAACGACTGTCGCTCATTTCCTGAATTCAGGGAAATGGGATGATTCCTTACTTTCAGATACATTAAAACGTTCTGTTATAGAGATTATTTATTCAGAAGCAGCACGCACCGGAAAGCCTGTTTTCTGCATTGTGGATGATACGATAGCTTCTAAGACAAAGCCTTCGTCACGGGCTCTGCATCCGATTGAAGATGCGTATTTCCATCAATCCCATTTAAAGGGAAAACAGGATTACGGACATCAGGCAGTTGCGGTTATGCTTTCCTGTAACAGCATTGTCCTAAACTATGCTTTTGTAATGTACAATAAATCAATTTCCAAGATTGATATTGTACAAAATATTGCAAAGGAACTGCCTGTTCCGCCAGTAATGTCCTACTTTCTTTGCGACTGCTGGTATGTTTCTGAAAAAATAATCAATACTTTTGTACAGAAAGGGTTCTATACGATTGGTGCTTTGAAAACAAACCGTCTGCTGTACCCGTCAGGAATGAAAAAGAAGCTCAGTGAACTGGCTGCCGAACGCTCCACAACACATAAGGGATTTGACCTCGTCACAGTCAAAAAACGGAACTATTATGTGTACCGGTATGAGGGAAACCTCAGCGGCATAGAGAATGCGGTTGTCCTTTTAAGCTATCCTGAAAAAGCATTTGGTAATCCTAAAGCACTGCGTGCTTTCATCAGCACAAATGTATCCTTATCTACACAGGAGATCCTTTCCTGCTATGTTTGTCGATGGCCGATCGAGATATTTTTCAGGCAATGTAAAAACCGTCTGGCACTGGATACCTACCAGATACGTTCCTCAAAGGGAATACAAAGATATTGGCTGCTGATGTCACTGGCACATTATATTTGTGTCACAGGAACTGGTGAATATCGGTCTTTTCAAGATGGATATCATCTAATCTGTAATACTGTTCATCAGGAAAAGTATAAATATCTGTTCCTATGTGCAAAAGCAAGTGATGATTTTGAATCATTTATGAAATTAGCAGGATAATTTTGTGCATTTTTTCAAATTTGCTCATTTATAGTATTATATACAAAATAACTAATTTGTGCAGAGAAAAACAAAGAAAAATTATATAAAATACCATATAAAAATAAATTGCAAAATAAGTGACCATAAAATATAATAAATATATACAAAAATGCCCAGGGTAGAGTTGTACAAATTGCATAAAAAGAATAAATAAAAAGGGATTTAGTGGATTTTTTAGGTGGTTAAAATATATTGACAAATGATTAACAATCTAATAAAATAGTCTCATTAGCAAGATTGATAAATAATTAACGTTAATTCATTAACACACACAACCATCAAACACACTACTAAAACCAGAAAGAATCAAATCACAAGAGGAAAACAGGAGGATTCAGAAATGGCAAAGAAAGAAACCCACATCCCGGCAATTATCGACACTCCAGAGGCACTTGAAGCCAAGATCGCTGCGATGAAAGAAGCTCAGAAAATTTTTGCTACCTATACTCAGGAGCAGGTAGACAAGATCTTCAAAGCAGCCGCAACAGCAGCAGACAAAGCCCGTATCCCGCTTGCAAAAGCAGCCGTTGAAGAAACAGGAATGGGTATCGTAGAAGATAAAGTCATCAAGAACCATTACGCAGCAGAGTACATCTACAATGCATATAAAAACACTAAGACCTGTGGTGTACTGGAAGAAGATCCGGTTTATGGAATCAAGAAAATTGCAGAGCCGATCGGTCTGATCGCAGCAGTTATCCCGACAACAAACCCGACTTCCACAGCAATCTTCAAAACCCTGATCGCTCTGAAGACAAGAAACGCAATCATCATCAGCCCACATCCACGTGCAAAAGGAAGCACTATCGAAGCTGCCAAAGTTGTTCTTGAAGCAGCAGTAAAAGCAGGTGCTCCGGAAGGAATCATCGGATGGATTGATGTACCAAGCCTTGAGCTTACAAACTTTGTTATGAAAGAAGCTGACATCATTCTTGCAACAGGTGGTCCTGGAATGGTTAAAGCAGCTTACTCCTCCGGAAAACCGGCACTCGGTGTTGGAGCCGGAAACACACCAGTCATCATTGATGAGACAGCAGATGTTCGCCTTGCAGTAAACTCTATCATTCATTCCAAGACATTTGATAATGGTATGATCTGTGCATCTGAGCAGTCTGTAACTGTTCTGGAAGGCGTATACGAAGCAGTAAAACAGGAGTTCCAGTACAGAGGATGCTACTTCCTTAAAGAAGACGAGATCGAGAAAGTAAGAAAAACAATCCTGATCAATGGCGCACTGAATGCAAAGATCGTTGGACAGAAAGCAGCAACTATCGCTGAGATGGCAGGTGTTACTGTTCCGGCAGAAACTAAGATTCTGATCGGTGAAGTGGAATCCGTAGATATCAGCGAAGAATTTGCACATGAAAAACTTTCTCCTGTACTTGCAATGTACAAAGCAAAGACATTTGATGAGGCAATCGCAAAAGCAGAACAGCTTGTAGCAGACGGTGGATATGGACATACAGCATCTCTTTACATCAATGTAAACGAGAAAGAAAAAATGGCTAAACATGCAGCTGCAATGAAGACCTGCCGTATCCTTATCAATACTCCTTCTTCTCAGGGTGGTATCGGAGATCTTTACAACTTCAAACTTGCTCCGTCTCTGACACTTGGATGCGGTTCCTGGGGAGGAAACTCTGTATCTGAAAACGTTGGTGTAAAACATCTGATCAATATCAAGACTGTTGCTGAGAGGAGAGAAAACATGCTCTGGATGAGAACCCCGGAAAAAGTTTATTTCAAAAAAGGCTGTCTGCCGGTAGCTCTGGACGAGCTGAAAAACGTGATGGGCAAGAAACGCTGCTTCATCGTAACTGACTCCTTCCTTTATAAAAATGGATATACAAAGAAGATCGAAGACAAACTGGATGAAATGGGAATCGTTCATACATGCTTCTCTGATGTAGAACCAGACCCGTCTCTTGCTTCCGCTAAAGCAGGTGCTGCAGCAATGCGCGCATTTGAACCAGACTGCATCATTGCAATGGGTGGTGGATCCGCAATGGATGCCGGCAAGATCATGTGGGTTCTTTACGAAAATCCGGATGCAGACTTTGATGATATGGCAATGGATTTCATGGATATCCGTAAGAGAATCTATACATTCCCGAAAATGGGTAAAAAAGCTTACTTCATCGCCGTACCGACATCTTCCGGTACAGGTTCTGAGGTAACACCGTTTGCGATCATCACAGATAAAGAAACAGGAATCAAATGGCCACTGGCTGACTATGAACTGATGCCGGATATGGCGATCGTAGATACAGACAATATGATGAGTGCACCTAAGGGACTGACAAGCGCATCTGGTATCGACGTTATGACACATGCGATCGAAGCATATGTTTCCATGATGGCTTCTGATTACACAGACGGACTTGCTCTTCGTGCGATCAAACTGGTATTCGACTATCTGCCAAGAGCTTACAGAGATGGAAACGACGTAGAAGCAAGAGATCATATGGCAAATGCTTCCTGCATGGCTGGTATGGCATTCGCAAATGCATTCCTTGGAGTAAACCACTCACTGGCTCATAAACTGGGTGCATTCCATCACATTCCTCACGGAATTGCAAACGCTCTCGTTCTTACCGATGTTATGCGCTACAATGCAGCTGAGGTTCCGACAAAGATGGGTACATTCCCGCAGTATCAGTATCCTAAGACACTGGCTCGTTATGCAGAGATCGGTCGTTTCGTAGGACTGACAGGAAAAGATGACCAGGAAGTATTCGAAAAACTTCTGGAAAAACTGGAAGAACTCAAGAAGATCATCGAAATCAAACCTACGATCAAAGACTACAATGTAGATGAAAAATACTTCCTCGAGACTCTTGATGAGATGAGTGAGCAGGCATTCAATGACCAGTGTACAGGAGCAAACCCGAGATACCCACTCATTGCAGAACTGAAAGAAATCTACCTGAAAGCATACTATGGTAAATAATTAAGAAAAGAAGTCTTTTTCTTCCATAAAAATATAAAGTTTTATAAGCAGCGATTGCCCCGATATTACAGGAACGTAATGTCGGGGTAATCGCCGTTTTATTCCAAATTCCTGAATCTGTGTATTGCATATGAGGGGAAACGGATGTTACAATAAACATCAACGACAATGTTAAGATAAACCAAGTGTCTATATAGGAAAAATATATAGAAACATTGTAACTAAGGACTCACTTTAGGGGGCATGATAATTGAAACAGAATGAAAACACAAAATATGT
The DNA here is from genome assembly GCF_934372025.1 of uncultured Blautia sp. GTDB lineage: Bacteria > Bacillota > Clostridia > Lachnospirales > Lachnospiraceae > Blautia_A. Next base: position 132,072 of record NZ_CAKROJ010000001.1, on the reverse strand, counting down.
GAAACTTGGTATTACAGGCGCTGCCGTACTGGCATTTGGATTTGCAATTATGTATATCCTGAACCAAAGTGCCAATATTGCAACAGGAATCCGGACGGTATTTAATATACTGAAGCCATTTTTATATGGTGCTTTGATCGCCTATCTGCTGGCACCGATCTGTAACCGGATGGACGAGCGTTTCCTGAAGTGGTTTCCAAAGGCAACAGAAAAGCAGAAAAAAGGTTTGAAATTTCTTTCTATCGCAATTGCAGTCATTTGTGCAGTCACGATTGTAGTACTGTTGATTTTGCTGATTCTTCCGCAGGTGTGGGACAGTACAGTGAAGATCATCAAGATCCTGCCAGCAAGGCTTGCCTATTGTAACCGCATGATTGATCAGCTGCTCAAGGATCAGCCGGAATTACAGACATATTTCAATCACTTTTCATCTCAGGTGGAGAGTGGCCTGAATGATATTCTGAAAGCAAACTCCAGCATGATGACAACGATTCAGGGAATTGTCAATAATATTACGGTGCAGCTGATAGAGGTTTTAAGCGTATTCAAAAATATGTTCCTTGGATTTTTGATTGCGGTATATCTCCTTGCAAGCCGTAAGCTGTTCGGTGCACAGGCAAAACTGCTTCTGTATGGAGTATTCCCAAATAAATGGGCAAGAATCATTGAAGAAGAGGTTCGCTATACAGACAAAATGTTCAATGGTTTTTTTGTTGGAAAGATTATTGATTCTGCGATCATTGGCCTGATCTGTTTTGCAGGAACGACCCTGCTGGGATTTGAATCCGCAGCATTTATCAGTGTTGTGATTGGTGTGACGAATATCATTCCGTTTTTTGGACCATTTATCGGAGCAATTCCGTGTGCGTTATTACTGCTTTTGGGAAGTAATCCTTGGGATGCTCTATACTTCCTGATCTTTATTGTAATTCTTCAGCAGGTGGACGGAAATATCATCGGACCGAAGATTCTTGGTAATACAACAGGGGTTTCCAGTTTCTGGGTATTATTTTCCATTTTGTTATTTGGAGGCCTGTGGGGTCTGGTTGGCATGGTGATCGCTGTACCGTTGTTTGGTGTGATTTATGATATCGTCCGTAAGCTGACAACACGAGGACTGCAGAGAAACCGACATGAAGAGATGATGCAGGAATATAATGAAAAATTTCATGTAGAGCCGGAAGAGACGGAGAAAGCGCAGAAGGAAACAGTCAGCAAAAAGATTAACGCAAAAATCAGTGAGTATATTGATAAGAATGTGAATAATAAATAGTATACTGAATATAAAAGTAAGACCCATGAGTTGTTGGCTCATGGGTCTTGTTTTTTAATAGAACACACGATGGTGTTTATCTGATATTTTATTACTGTTTACGGAATGCAGCACGTTTTCTTTCTCTTGGATCAAGGATTCTCTTGCGGATACGAAGGTTTTCCGGTGTTACTTCCAGAAGTTCATCCTGATCAATGAATTCAATTGCCTGTTCCAGACTGAGAACTCTCGGCGGTGTCAGCTTCAGAGCTTCGTCAGCAGAAGAGGAACGTGTATTGGTCAGATGTTTGGTTTTGCAGACATTCAGCTCAATATCCTCGGCTTTACCATTCTGTCCGATGACCATACCACTGTATACTTTTTCGCCAGGTCCGACGAAGAGTGTTCCACGATCCTGTGCGGAGAACAGACCATATGCAACAGCTTCACCGGATTCGAATGCGATCAGGGATCCCTGTTTACGATACTGGAAATCTCCCTTGTATGGTGCATATCCATCGAATGTAGTATTCAGGATACCGGTACCCTTGGTAGAGGTAAGGAACTCACCACGGAATCCGATCAGTCCACGGGATGGGATATGGAATTCCAGACGTACGGAACCATCACTTGCAGTACTCATTCCCTGCAGCTCACCTTTACGTTCACTCAGCTTCTGAATGACTGTACCGGAGAATTCTTCCGGAACATCAACATAAGCGATTTCCATTGGCTCAAGCTTCTTGCCACGTTCATCAATATGATACAGAACTTCTGGCTTACTTACAGCGAATTCATAACCTTCACGACGCATGTTTTCGATAAGAACGGAAAGATGAAGTTCTCCACGTCCTGAAACTTTGAAGCATTCTGTAGAGTCAGTGTCTTCTACACGAAGGCTGACATCCGTATTTAACTCACGGTACAGACGGTCACGCAGATGACGGGAAGTGATATACTTACCTTCCTGTCCGGCAAGCGGGCTGTCATTAACCATAAAATTCATTGCAAGAGTAGGTTCGGAAATTTTCTGGAAAGGAATGGATTCCGGATTGTCACCGCCACAGAGGGTATCCCCGATATGGATATCTTCGATACCGGAAATTGCAACGATAGATCCGATGGTTGCTTCCTTCACTTCTACTTTGTTCAGTCCGTCAAATTCATAGAGCTTGCTGATTTTGACTTTTTTACGTTTATCAAGATCGTGGTGATTCAGAAGAGTCAGCTCCTGATTTACTGCGATTGTACCATTTTCTACTTTACCGACACCGATACGGCCTACGTATTCGTTGTAATCGATCGTACTGATCAGTACCTGTGTGTCAGCGTCCGGATCACCTTCCGGAGCAGGAATATATTTCAGAATAGTTTCAAACAGCGGAGCCATGTTTTCCGGTGTATCTGCAAGATCAAGAACTGCGTGTCCTGCTTTTGCGGATGCATACAGGAATGGACAGTCGAGCTGCTCATCAGATGCTTCAAGATCCATGAGGAGTTCGAGAACTTCATCAATTACCTCTTCCGGACGTGCTTCCGGACGGTCAATCTTATTAATGCAGACAATTACATGAAGATTCAGTTCCAGTGCTTTACGGAGAACGAATTTAGTCTGTGGCATTGCACCTTCAAATGCATCTACCAGAAGAATAACACCATCAACCATTTTGAGGACACGCTCTACTTCACCACCGAAATCTGCATGTCCTGGGGTATCAATGATATTGATCTTTGTTCCCTTATAATGAACAGCAGTGTTTTTGGATAAAATAGTAATTCCACGCTCACGTTCAATGTCATTGGAGTCCATGACACGTTCCTGAACTTCCTGGTTTTCACGGAATACACCGCTCTGTTTGAGGAGCTGATCCACCAGGGTGGTTTTGCCGTGATCGACGTGGGCAATAATGGCAACGTTACGTACGTCTTCGCGTTTGGTTTTCATAAAAATCGAAATCCTTTCTTTTTCTTTCTATATAAATGTAAAAATTCTTTTTGTGATACGATATTTCAGTTTACCACATTTTTCGCAGATTACAAGGAGTTCCGAAAACTTTTTTGAATTTTTGGTTCTAAATCTTCAGAGGGATTCATAGCCTAATATAGACAAAATACCCAAAGAGGAAGGAGAACAATATTATGGCAGACAAGATCATTGAAAACAATCAGGTATCAATTATGGGGAAAATTGATACAGGCTTTACATTCAGTCATCAGGTATTCGGCGAGGGATTTTATACCATGGAGCTTCTTGTACGCAGACTGAGTGACTCAGAAGACAGGATTCCTGTTATGGTTTCAGAGAGACTTCTGGATATAACACAGGACTATACAGGGCAGTATATTGAGATTCATGGACAGTTTCGTTCTTATAACAGACATGAAGAAAAACATAATCGTCTGGTTCTTTCAGTTTTTGCAAGGGAAGTAAATTTTATAGAAGAAGCAGATGAGACAATTCCGGTCAATCAGATTTTTCTGGACGGATATATCTGTAAGCCGCCGGTCTACAGGAAAACCCCGCTTGGAAGAGAAATCGCAGATATGCTTCTGGCAGTAAACAGACCCTACAGTAAATCTGACTACATACCCTGTATATGCTGGGGCAGAAACGCTCGATATGCTTCTGCATTTACTGTGGGAGGTCATGTGCTTCTCTGGGGAAGAATCCAGAGTCGTGAATATATGAAGCGAATCGGAGAAAATCAATCAGAAAGAAGAATTGCCTATGAAGTGTCGGTAAGTAAACTGGAATATATAGACTGACCAGGTGCTGTGAACAGTAACGAGAGGTATTGCATTTTTGACAGAACTGCGGTAAGATAAAGAATAATGCGGTAAGTAGTTTTATTGAACGTAAAGAGGAAGTAATATGGAAAAAGAATTAACAGAGGTGTACTGCGGAAACGGCAAAGGCAAAACCGCTCTGGCAATTGGTCAGAGTCTCCGTATGGCTACCCAGGGCAAAAGTGTGATCGTGATTCAGTTCCTGAAGGGAAGAGAGCAGCGTTCGCTGGATTTTCTGCAGGATGTAGACAATCTGGATTTTAAAATCTTTCGTTTTGAAAAAAGAGACTGCTGCTATGAGGATCTGACAGAAGAAGAAAAGGCCGAAGAGAAATCAAACATTCTGAACGGACTGAATTTTGCCCGTAAAGTTGTTGTCACTCAGGAGTGCGATTTTCTGCTTCTTGATGAGATTTTGGGACTTCTTGACTGTGGAATAATAACAGCAGAAGGAATCGCAGATATACTGAAACATAAGGATGAGTCCATGCATATCGTTATGACCGGATGGAATTTCCCGGAAGAGTTGAGACCATATGTGGACATAATCACAACGCTCAGTACAGAGGAAGTTCATCCGTTGGATACATGCGGTGAATAGAATAAAGGATCTGTTGAGGTAAAAGTATTTCTCTATATTCAGCAGACAGAAGCATTATGAATACTATAAATTACAGAAGAATTAAGGAGGAGTTAATATGGCAATTTTTAAAGGTGCGGGCGTCGCAATTGTTACCCCAATGTATGAAGACGGAAAGGTGAATTACGATAAACTGGAAGAACTCCTGGAATTCCAGATTGCCAACAGCACAGATGCCATTATTATCTGTGGAACAACTGGGGAATCTTCTACCATGACACATGGAGAACATCTCCAGACAATCAAATTTGCAATTGATAAAGTAAATAAACGTGTGCCGGTTATTGCCGGAACAGGATCTAATTGCACAGAGACTGCAATCATGATGTCCAAAGAAGCTGCATCATATGGTGCAGATGCATTACTGGTTGTAACTCCTTATTATAATAAAGCAACACAGAAAGGTCTGATCGCTCACTATACTGCAATTGCAAATGCAGTTCCGGAGACTCCGATCATTATGTATAATGTACCGAGCCGTACAGGATGTAATATCCAGCCGGCAACCGTTGCCACACTGGTCAAGAATGTTAAGAATATCGTAGGTCTCAAAGCTGCAAGCGGAGATCTTTCTCAGATTGCCAAGACAGTATCTCTGGCAGGCGCTGATCTGGAACTGTATTCCGGAAACGATGATCAGGTTCTGCCGATCCTTTCACTTGGCGGACTTGGCGTTATTTCTGTACTTTCCAATGTTGCACCGAAGGAAACACATGATATGGTCATGAAATTCATGGAAGGTGACACAGCAGGAGCAGCCAAGATCCAGATCGATGCAATTCCGCTGATTAATGCTCTGTTCTGCGAAGTAAATCCGATTCCGGTCAAGACTGCACTGAATCTGATGGGCATGAATGTAGGACCGCTTCGTATGCCACTTTGCGAGATGGAAGAAAGCAATGTAGAAACATTGAAAAAAGCTATGAAGGATTTCGGAATCAAGCTGGCATAACGGAAGAGAACAGACATCATTTTACAGGACACGGAGGAAGATTATTATGGTAAAAATTATCATGCATGGATGCTGCGGACATATGGGACAGGTGATTTCTGATCTTGTTTCCAAAGATGCCAACGCAGAAATCGTAGCAGGAATCGACGTAACAGATAAAGGAAACACAACCTATCCGGTATTTACCAATATTAAGGAATGTCAGACAGAAGCAGATGTCCTGATCGACTTTTCATCTGCAAAAGCAGCAGATGCGTTACTGGAATACTGCACAGAGCGCAATCTTCCGGTAGTTCTCTGTACAACAGGTTTGTCTGAAGAACAGCTTGCAAAGGTTGAAGAGACAGCTAAGAAAATTCCGGTACTGAAATCTGCCAATATGTCTCTTGGAATCAATACTCTGCTGAAACTGATCCAGGAAGCTGCAAAGGTTCTTGCAACAGCAGGCTTTGATATGGAAATCGTTGAGAAGCATCATCATCTGAAACTGGATGCTCCGAGCGGAACAGCACTGGCACTTGCTGACAGTCTGAATGAAGCTATGGATAATCAGTATCATTATGTATACGACAGAAGCCAGAAACGTGAGATGCGTGATGAGAAAGAAATCGGTATTTCAGCAGTACGCGGTGGTACGATCGTTGGTGAACATGAAGTGATTTTTGCTGGTGCGGATGAAGTGATCGAATTTAAGCATACTGCTTATTCCAAGGCTATTTTCGGCAAAGGCGCAATTGAGGCTGCCAAATTCCTGGCTGGTAAACCGGCAGGCAGATATGACATGGCAGATGTGATTGAAGGATAAATTAAAAAAGAGCGTGTGTCTTCACGGGCACACGCTTTGTTTTTTTAGGAGCGAAATAAAAATGAAGCAGGCATCTGATAAAATGAGTTTGAAAAAGCAGTTGATCATTGCTTTTTTGGTTACATCAATTATACCAATTATTCTGGTGAATTTGATTTTTTATCATAATATATCTGGTATAGTAAAAGAAAATGTGCAGGAAATGATCCAGTCTAACCTGCTGAAAACTAGAGAAAACATGGATATCTGGATTGATTCTTATGAAGATATCTTATGGCAGATATATACAGATGATGAACTTGTAAATTTAGTTGATAAAATTAATTCAGGGAAAGATTTAGCCGTTAATAAGAAAAAACTGCGTCTGGCTCTTCACGGCCTTTTTTATACCAAAGAATATATTAAATCTATCTCTGTCATAACAGAAAATGGAACATTAGTATTTTATGATTTGATCACAGGGTCCGGAACTAAAAGTTCCTGGAATGATGTAGATGGATTATCTATGGATTCTCTCTATGAGACAATATCTATGGACAATGATATCCATGTGTTTTCAACAAAGGAGGCAGTGACCAGAGGCGGAGAGAAAAACTTTCTTTTTCATATAGGACACAGGATCATTGATTATAAAAATGTGGGCAAACAGTTAGGGGTAGTTGTTGTAAGTATCGATGAAAAGCTTTTAAAGTCCGTATGTTCTATGGATGATCCACAAAAAAATACTACGAATTTTATTGTGGACAAACAGGGAAATATGGTTTCGTGTATTGATGAATCTTTGCTGACAACGCCAGTGATTCAATGGGACGAAGATATAAAAAACAGACAAATCAGTTATGAGGAATTTGTGAAGAAACAATTTCCGGATGACTTTACCCATCTCATGGTGAATGTGATTCATGATGAAAGATTTCAATGGGACATTGTAAATGTTTCCAGTCAACATGAAACAATAAAGAAATTGAGTGTACAGCAAAACAGTATGCTGTCAGTGTTCCTGGTATTTGTGATAATTCTTGCAGGAATTATTATCTTTTTGATAAAGAGATTTACTGGTCCACTTCAAAATATGACTAATATCATGCAAAAGACGGGAATGGGAGATCTCTCTGCCAGAGTCCTTGTAGACAAGACTATGCCGAAAGAAGTGGAATTTATTGCTGTTGCTTACAATAATATGATGGATAGATTGGTGGATTCCATTCAAAAAGAAAAGGAAGCCGGAGAAAAACAACGCAGTGCAGAAATAGCAGCATTGGAAGCGCAGATAAATCCTCATTTTCTTTATAATACACTGGATACAATTAATTGGATGGCTATTGATCGCGATGAATATGAAATCAGCAATTCAATCAGTGCTCTTGCAATGATTTTGAGATATGGTATTGATAATAGTAATGGAATCGTGACAATACGAGAAGAAAGCGAATGGTTGAAAAAGTATCTGTTCTTACAGCAAACTCGTCTGAAAAATACTTTCCAGTGTGAAATTCATATTGAACCGGAGCTCATGGAAAAAAGAATACATAAGCTGCTGCTTCAGCCATTTGTTGAAAATTCTATTCTACATGGATTTGAAGGCACAAACAGGATGCACTTTTTATCAGTAGATATCACAATATTGCATTCTGACTGGCTTCAGATAATTATCTATGATAATGGAAAGGGAATAGAAGAAAAGCTGTTGGAGCAGATTAATCGTGGATATCTTCCAAAAAGTTCAGAAAAAAATCATATAGGTATGGAAAATGCGATTAATCGAATTCATATGTATTATGGAGATGATGCGATAGTGGAAATTACAAGCAAAGTGAATTCTTATACTAAAATACGAATTCAGATTCCAGAAGCTTAACAGGGGGGAGAAATGAGGATAGTAGTTATTGAAGATGAAATAAGAATCCGGGAAGGTTTGAGTCGACTGGTCGGAAAACTGGATCCTGATTATGAAGTTGTCGGAGAGGCGGAAAATGGAAAAGAAGGACTGAAATTGATTCAGGAAACGATGCCGGATGTTATTTTTACTGATATACGTATGCCTGAAATGGATGGACTGGAAATGCTCGCTGCTGCATATAAAAGCGGATGTAAGGCAAAATCTATTATACTAACTGCTTATTCGGAATTTGATTATGCAAAACAGGCAATCCGCCTTGGAGTCCGAGAATATTTGTTGAAGCCTTTGGTAGTCAAAGATATCTCAGAAACTCTTCATCGCGTGGAAGAAGAATTGAAACAATCCAAAAAAGAAATCGTTTTTGAAGATGTAGATCAGATTTTTAATGGAATTCTTACAGGAACGCTTCCAGCAGATGAAAAACTAAAGCAATTGCTTCAAAGACGATTCGATATTCCGGAAAATAGTACATATAATGTGGTCTGTTGTTATCTGGGAAATAAATATGAAACATATCAAAATATTGCTGAGAGAGAATTAGCTCGTCTTTTTGCTCAAAAAAAGGGATTGGAATATCTGATCTTAAAAGCTGCCAAAGAGCAAATGCTGTTTGTTGTAGTATATGGAAATCAAGACAGCAAAGAGTTGAGAAGATGGATGCAGTATTGGTTCTTAGATAATTCAGAAAAAAGCTGGCAGGGAGCTGTAGGTTTTATTTCAGATAAGACGCTGGAATCATTAAAAGAGGGTGTGGAAATACTTCTTAAATACATGGAATGGAATATCTCTCTGGGAGATGAAGTTATGATCACTTATCCAGAAATCACAGAACTGCACACTGTTCCTTGTATTTACCCTCTGGATATTGAAAATCAAATGCGTTTATCTGTGTGCGCAAGAGATAAAGAAAAGATTCAGAAAAATATAAAAGATTTTTGTGCTTATTTTAAAAATGGTAGTCTTTATCTTCCAAGAGAAATCAAAGAATGCTATGTGCGTTTTTTCTGGGCTTTTATTAATATTGGAAAAGAAACAGGTATCTTAAATTATAAAGAATTGGAGCAGCAAAAACTACTGGAACAGATTATGGGTGCAAAAACATCCTATGAGTTGTATCAGGTAGGTGAGTTTCTGGAATTAAGACTGGCACAAATTCAGGAAGAGATTACGCACCTGACAGTAAAACGTGCCCAGAATCTAATTCAGGAGTTTTATCAAAATGGAATCACATTGGAAGAAATCTCTGCAAAGCTCGGTATAACTCCAGAGTATCTGGGAACAAAATTTCATCAGGAAATGGGAATGACATTTAGTGCTTATATGAAAAAGGTACGTATTACCAAGGCAAAAGAGCTGTTAATAGGAACTTCGTTAAAATTATATGAAATTGCAGAAAAGGTGGGATATTCAGATCCTAAATATTTCAGCCGCGTATTTAAAGAAACAACAGGAATGCTTCCAGCTGAATACCGAAAAGTACATTAGATTTTTCCTCCTTTTTAAGATTCCTTGCGTTTTAAACAGGTGACAAATCTTGTATGCTTATATCATCAAAAAACGAACACCCGTAAAAAGGAGGAAACGGAAAATGAAAAGAATTATGGGGATTGCAGCCAGTGTGGCTATGGCCGCAGGTTTATTAAGCGGTGCGAGCGTAGTATCAGCTGCAGACACTGAAGATGTAACATTATGGTATTATTGGGAAAACGAGGGACATCAGCAGGCAATGAATGAGATGATTGAGGCTTACAATCAGTCTCAGGATCAGTACAAAATGAAAGCAAATTATGTTCCTTTTACAGATTTCAAAAAACAGTTATCCATCGGAGCTTCCGCAAATGAATTACCAGATTTAGTACTTCTGGATTCTCCAGATCATGCTTCTTATGCATCTATGGGAATATTTGCCGATTTAACTGGAAAATTTGATGTAGACAGCTATTATGAAGGACCAGTTGCTTCTGCAACGTACGAAGATGCTTTATATGGTGTACCATTTGGATGTAACTGCTTATCCTTATATTACAATGTAGATATGCTGAAAGATGCAGGTATTGAGCCTCCAACAACATGGGATGAGTTAAAAGAAGCTGCACAGGCGCTTACTACAGAATCTGTTACAGGCCTTGCATTCTGCAGCCTTCAGAATGAAGAAGGTACTTTCAACTTCTCTCCATGGCTTTGGTCTACAGGAGCTACTTCTTATGAAATGGATTCCGAAGGTGGCATTCGTGCCCTCACTTTTATAAAAGATTTAGTTGAATCTGGTGCAATGAGCAAAGAATGCATCAACTGGACACAGGGCGATGTCATGAATCAGTTTATCTCTGGAAACGTAGCTATGATGGTAAATGGACCATGGCAGATTGAAACTATGAGATCTGAAGCTCCAGATCTGAACTGGGATGTTACACTTCTTCCAAAAGATAAGGAATATGCTTCTGTAATCGGTGGTGAAAACTATGCAGTTATCGCTGGTGGAAATGAAGAAGGAGCACTTAACTTCCTTACATATGCAACTGAAGAGGAACAGGTTATGACAATGATGGAAAAACTTGGATACATCTCAGCAGACAAAGACATTGCAGCAAATCAGTTCTCAGATGAAAAAGATGCAATTTACAAGAAATTTGTAGATCAGCTTGAGTATGCACAGGCAAGAGGTCCTCTTCCGGAATGGCCAGAAGTATCTGACGCAATCTCACTTGCATTTAACCAGGTCATGACTGGTGAAATGGAACCGGCAGATGCAGCTGCAGAAGCACAGAATACTATTGATGGTATTGTTCAGTAAGTCTTGAAAATATACGGAGTATGCGAATAATTCGTATACTCCGATTCTTTACTCAAAATTGAGTCTTATGGAGGAAAAACATTGAAAAAAGGAAGAAAATTATTTAAATATGACAATGTTGGGCTCCTTTTTGTACTTCCTGCATTCATCTATATGCTGGTGTTTGTAGGATGGCCCATTATACAAAATATCATTCTGAGTTTCCAGGATGTTAATATGAGAACTTTGGCAATGCCAAATAAACCATTTGTTGGATTAGCAAATTATATTGCAATTTTCAATGATAAGGTATTTTTAATTTCTTTGAAAAATACTTTGTTCTTTACAATTTGCTGTTTAGCTATTCAGTTTGTTATTGGATTCTTACTGGCATTGTTTTTCAATCAGCGCTTTAGTTTTTCTAAGCCGATAAGAGGTCTTCTGTTGATTCCGTGGATGATCCCAATAACAGTTACCGCACTGATTTTCAAATTTATTTTTGGAACAGATGTTGGAATTCTAAACTATATTTTAACTAATCTGGGATTGATTTCTGAAAATATTGAATGGTTGACTACACCGGGAACTGCCATGTTTGCAATCGTTTGTGCAAATATATGGATTGGAATCCCATTTAACATGATTCTGATCTCAACAGGATTAACTACTATTCCTAAGGAACTTTATGAGAGTGCATCAATTGATGGTGCTGGCAAGATCCAGACATTCTTTAAAATTACATTACCACTTCTGCGACCGACTATTGAATCTGTTCTGATACTTGGATTCATTTACACATTTAAGGTATTCGATCTGGTATATGTAATGACCAGTGGAGGACCGGTAAACTCAACACATATGTTATCCACATATTCATACAAACTCTCATTTGAAATGTTTAAATACAGTAAAGGTTCTGCAGTTGCCAATGTACTTCTTGTCATTTTGTTAATTGTAGGTTCACTCTATCTGAAAGGCTCACAGGAGGAAGAATAATGGATGAAGATAAGAAATTAAACAAAGGAAAGAATATTATTTTATGTATTTTATCCGTACTTCTGTTGTGTGTGTTATTGTTTCCACTCTATTGGATTGTAGTTACTTCATTAAAGACTGAAAAGGAGATTTTCCAGATTCCACCTACTTTTTGGCCGAAAGTTTTAAATTTGAAGTCTTATGCAGCACAGGTAGAAAGCGGAGACTTTAATATGTTCCGTTCCTTTGCAAACAGTTTTGTTATTTCATTAGGAGCTATGATAGTGGCTGTTATACTTGCAGTTCCAGCATCATATGGAATTGCAAAGTATCGTTTCAAAGGTAAAAAACTGATCATGTTGGGATTTTTGGTAACACAGATGCTTCCGGTGGCAGTTCTTTTGACACCTATGTTCATCATGTTCCGTAACATGCATATTTATAATACACCGATGTCTGCTATTCTTGCGGATGCTACTATAGGAATTCCGTTTTCTGTACTGATTCTGAAAAACTATTTTGCATCTATCCCGAAAGAACTGGAAGAAGCTGCATATATTGATGGATGTAATCGTCTGACTGCGTTTTTGCGAATCCTGATTCCGATTGCTAAGCCTGGGGTTATGGTATGTGCTATATTCTCATTCCTCTATGCATGGGGAGATTTGGCATATGGTATGACTTTTATCATCGATCAGCAAAAACGTCCTATTACTGCAGGTATCTTTAACTTTATGGGACAGTATGGAACTAAATGGAGTTATCTGACTGCGTTTGCAGTAGTTACAATCATTCCGGTTGCATTAATATTTATCTTTATGCAGAAATATATTATCAGCGGTATGACTAGTGGTGCCGTTAAAGGTTAAGGAGGACTTTTATGATTCGTATTGAAAAAAACAAAATATGCTTTCACTATGATGCGGAAGAATTATGGATTGAGCCATGGGGAAAAAATGCATTACGAATTCGTGCAACAAAAGAAGCAGAAATGCCTTTGAGAAACTGGGCACTTATGGAGCCGGAAACTTCTTGCTGTGAAATAAAAGAAACACTAGAAGGTGCCGAGATCACAAATGGTAAAATCCGAGCTACTATCACTAAGCTTGGAAAAATTATGGTTTATGATCGCAAGGGAACTATTTTACTGGAAGAATATTGGAGAAACCGTAGAGATCTGTTGGATGAAAAATGCAGTGCCATTGAAGTTGAAGCAAGAGAATTCAGACCGAATGTTGGCGGAGATTATCATCTGACAATGCGTTTTGAATCCCAGGATGTTCACGAAAAAATATTTGGAATGGGACAATATCAGCAGCCTTATTTGAATTTAAAAGGTATGGATCTGGAAATGGCTCATAGAAATTCTCAGGCTAGTGTACCATTTATGATCTCATCCAGAGGATATGGGCTTCTTTGGAATAATCCTTCTGTAGGACGGGCTGTATTTGGTAATAATCTTATGACATTTGAAGCACTTGGAACAAAAGTGCTGGATTATTGGGTGACTGTTGGTGATACACCGGCGGAAATTGAAGAAGCCTATGCAGATATAACCGGAAAGGTTCCAATGATGCCGGAGTATGGTCTTGGATTCTGGCAGTGTAAGTTAAGATATCAGACACAGGAAGAAGTGTTGGAAGTTGCCAGAGAATATAAGAGAAGAAACCTGCCATTGGATCTCATTGTTATTGATTATTTCCATTGGCCAAAACAGGGAGAATGGAAGTTTGATCCTGTATACTGGCCAGATCCTGACGCAATGATCAATGAACTGAAGGAGATGGGAGTAGAATTAATGGTTTCCATCTGGCCGACAGTAGATCAGGAAAGCGAAAACTATGAAGAGATGCTGGAAAAGGGATATTTGATTCGTACTGAGAGAGGTGTTCGTGTAGGATTAAATTTCCAGGGTGCAACTATTCATTGTGATGTTACGAATCCAGAGGCAAGAGGATATCTTTGGGATAAAGTAAAGAAAAACTATTATGACAAAGGAATTCGTGTATTCTGGTTAGATGAAGCTGAACCAGAGTATAGCGCTTATGATTTTGATAATTATCGTTATCATATGGGAACAGATCTGGAAATTGGTAATATCTATCCAGTAGAATATGCCAGAACATTCTATGAGGGAATGGAACAGCAGGGACAAAAAAATATAGTCAATCTGCTTCGCTGTGCATGGGCAGGAAGCCAGAAATATGGCGCACTGGTATGGTCCGGTGATATTGCTTCCAGCTTTAACAGTATGAAAAATCAGTTGGCAGCAGGATTAAATATGGGACTTGCCGGAATTCCTTGGTGGACAACAGACATTGGTGGATTCCATGGCGGAAATCCAGATGATCCAGCATTTAGGGAACTATTTGCTCGTTGGTTCCAGTGGGGTGCTTTTTGTCCGGTCATGCGACTTCATGGAGATCGTGAACCGAGGCAGCCGCAGTATGGAACAACTGGTGGCGCAACCTGTCGTTCAGGAGCTGCTAATGAAGTTTGGAGTTATGGCGAAGAGGTCTACAAGATCTGCGAAAAATATATGCAGATTCGTGAGCAGATGCGTGATTACACGAGAAGCCTGATGCTGGAAGCTCATGAAAAAGGAACTCCTGTCATGAGAACATTATTCTACGAATTCCCTGAGGACAGTAATACATGGGAAGTAGAAGATGAATATATGTATGGAAGTAAGGTTCTGGTAGCACCAATCCTGGAAGCTGGTGCGAAAGAGCGTAAAGTTTATCTTCCAGGAGAGGGCATCCTCTGGAAAGATAGTGAAACAGAAAAAGAGTATCAGGGTGGTCAGTGGATCTGCGTACCGGTTACTCTGGAAAGTATGCCAGTATTTATTAAGAAGTAAAACAGATCGTAGTTTTGTTGAAATTCTGGCAGGCATGTATCGAAAGATATGTGCCTGCTTTTTTGCATTATTTTGCATAGGAATCTGTCAGATTGTACATATTATCATTACAAGTTTAAATCCATAGTAAAGGAGAAATTAGAATGAAAAAAATACGCACAATTCTGACGGGAATCCTCCTGATCCTGACGCTGAGCATTTTTACTGCCTGCGGAAATAACAATGCACCGGCAGATGAGGCAGGAACAGCTACAGAAGATAACACGGCCGATACGAATGATAAAAAAGACAATGAAAATACGAATAATTCAAATAATAAAGTAACAGATGACGAAGGTGTGGCAGACGATGCTGCAATCGATAACGGTGATACCATGTCTGAGGGAACAGACAATGATAATGTGCCAGATAATACAGAAGATGGAACCGTAGCGGAGGATCTTGGCGATGGTGTCCGTGATCTTGGCGATGGAGTTGGCAACGCAGTAGAAGATGTCGGTGATGCGGTCGGAGATGTTATTGATGGCGATGCCGAGACACGATAGCGGTGTCTTGCGATTTATTCGTTTAGTACAATAAAGTGCTTGCATCAGATGAAAAATCATATTATCATAGCATCAGATAAACCTGATGATTTATAGTACAGGCTTCGGATTCAGGTAATCCGGGGCCTTTTTGAAAGGAAAAGACAGATGAGATTTCGACCATGCATTGATATACATAATGGAAAGGTAAAACAGATTGTAGGCGGCAGTCTTCAGGATAGTGGAGATCAGGCGAAAGAAAACTTCGTTTCTGGTCAGGATGCGGTTTTCTATGCTGAGTTATACCGAAATGCCGGCTTAAAAGGTGGTCATGTGATTCTTTTGAATGGAAAAGATTCCGAATATTACGAGGCCACCAGAATGCAGGCAATGCAGGCTCTTAACGCTTATCCAGGAGGGCTGCAGATCGGTGGTGGCGTTTGCCCGGAAAACGCAGAAGAATATCTGCAGGCAGGGGCAAGTCATGTAATTGTAACTTCCTATGTATTCAAAGATGGAAAGCTTTCCTGGGAAAATCTCCGCAAAATGGAAGAAGCAGCAGGAAAAGAGAATCTGGTTCTTGATCTTAGCTGTCGCAGAAAAGATGACCAGTATTTTATCGTTACAGACCGCTGGCAGAAATTTACCGATGTGCCGGTGACGCTTGAAGTAATGGAAGAACTTGGCAACCATTGTGATGAATTTCTTGTCCATGCAGTAGACGTAGAAGGTAAGGCGAACGGTATTGAAACAGACCTGGCAGAGCTGCTTTCCGATTACACACAGCGTCCTGTGACCTATGCCGGAGGTGTTGGAAGTATGCAGGATATCGAACTTCTGAAACTCCATGGAAAAGGCAGACTGGATGTGACTGTAGGAAGCGCTCTGGATATTTTTGGCGGAAGCATTCCATTTGAGATACTAAAAAATTTGTAAAAGTAAATAAAATATATTACGAGAGAAGATAGCTGTTCATAAGCGCAAAGGATTTTTTTACATCTGCATAATGTGTACGACCAACAGGAACTGTTTTTCCGTCTGGAAAAGATATCAAATACTGATGAATAGAACTTACCAGCTTAAGATTTACAGCATAGCTTCGATGGCAGACAACAAAATATGGCGGAAGTCGATTAAGCAGCAGATCAATCCGTTCTGAAATTTTGTATTCCTGCATTCGTGTTACAATAGTGGTTTCCCGCAGATTGCGTTCCATATACAGAATGTCATTCTGCGGGATTTTATATTCTTTTTTTCGTATAGTAAAATATAAATAGCCGATATTATCGTTATGGGCTATATTTTTGAGTGCGGAATCCAGAGCTTTACTAAATAATTCAGCCAGGCGCTCTTTATTTAAAAAATAGATATGCTGCGTGTCATAAACATCCGGTGCATATTCCAGATGCTGACTGATATAAATAATCTGACATGATGGATTCAGAAAATTAACTTTATGTACAAGATCAATCCCAGATACAGAAGAATCCCCCAGGTTAATGTCCATAAAAATAATGTCATAAAGACAGTCACCGGACTGAAGTACTTCAGTAAAATCTGAAGCACTGCAGAATGTATCTACATCATAGGCAATTTCTTTTTTCATATTTTTCTCTAATTCTTCTCGGATGATATTCAGCTGTACTGTATTATCATCACAGATCGCGATTTTTAACATGAGTTTCCCCCAGTTGTATTTCGTATTTTAATAGATAGTATTTGTAGCTCTTTAAGTATTATTAACTGTCAGAGAGAAAAAAGTCAAGCAAGATGTGGAGGGAATATGCTGTCATGTAGCTGAAAGAAGCTATTCAATACAAAAAACATGCCGTTCGTGCAGAAATATTGAAAGAAAAAAGTGGATTTTGTAAAATTATTAAGGACAGACATATGAAAAAATTTTCGAATCATTTCAGTTCAAAAAGTTGGTATAACAGAACTATAAGTGTGTAGAATTTTTCAGAAGATCTGTTAAAGTAAACAGGAGAGGAAGGGATATGAAGACACCAGGAATACTTTTGTTAGGATTTGTTATTTTGCCGACAGCCACTGTTCAGGCAGGTAATTTAGATACAGAATTTTTCAGACAGGTACAACAGTGGAATACAGTGTTTTGTAAGGATGGTAATACGGGATATTTATCAGATAACTACATTGCCTTTGATATGGATCTGGATGGAAGTGATGAAGTGATGGTTTATCATCAGGACCCAGGCGACGGTAATTTTCACTGGAAGATTTTTAAAGATAATGGAAATGAAGTATCTAAGGAAGAAGGCGAAAGGCTTCTGAGTTTCGTACCTGAAGGAGAGACAGTAGATATTAGTGAAGACAGTCGTTATAATGTTTATGCGGATGACTGTGATGATGAGTACATTTTTCCAGACAGTGATGCCAGATATCTGGATGAATCAGATGTTATAGGTATGTCGGCACAAGAATTGTCTTATGGGAGAAATGAGATATATGCTCGACGTGGACGTATTTTTACTTCACAAGAACTGAAAGATTACTTTAACGCTAAAAAATGGTATTCAGCTGATTTGACAGAAGCTGAGTTTCTTTATGATTCATTGAATGAATATGAGAAATATAATGCTAAATTTCTCAAGGAACAGGAAGAAACGTTAGTTCCAGGCGGATATATTCTAAGATGACAGGAAAACAAGAAACGATATTTTGCATAAAAAATTTACAGGAAGGAGCGGTAGGGCATGAAAAAAAATAACAAAATTGCAAAAATCATGATGTTGCTTATAATGTTGATGGTATGTATGTGCGTTCCGGTGAAAATAAAAGCAGCTACGTTTAAACAGGGTGCATATACATACTCAACAAGGACTATAGGTGACTGGGACAAAGAAAAGACTACTATTTACCGGCAAAAGAAAGGAGGAAAGAAACAAAAACTTGTTACCATTTCAGGTACAGTAAACAAGTTCAATTATATTTACGACAATAAACTTTTTTATGAAAGATTATATGGTGGATGTGTACCACCAATGATAAATACAGAATGTATAAATCTTAGAAATAAAAAACGAACTGTAATAGCGAAAGGTTATGGCATTGTAGGTCATAGAGGACGCTATGCCATGGTTATGAATGGGGATTACTATTTTACAACTCCGGTATATATCGTGGACGTCAAGACTAAAAAAATGAGATGGATTGCAAATGATGTTTTATTTCAATCTGCAAATATTGCAAAAGACGGAAGGATATATTATCTGAAATGTGTTAAACGTAATTACAAAACCGGAAATAATAAGTATACAGTTTATTCCTGTAGAAAAGATGGAAGCGGCAGGAAAAAAATAAGATCACTTTACAGTAACGCGGCTATGGCATTTAAGGTTACAGATAAATATATTGTACTGGGCTCATATGGAGAAAAAGGTAGAGTATATCGTTATTAATAATTGATATTTATGGGGATTTCTTATCATCTGCCGTTTTCTCACCCCACCTCCACCATAACCACGGACTCAAATACATCCCCACCGTCAATCCACTGACAGCTTCCATCATATTTTGAAGCAATTTCTTCAACAATTGCGAGACCGAATCCATGAGACCAGGAGTCGGTCTTGCTTGTTTTATGTGTAAACTTTATGGAAGGATCCTTGCTGTTGGTCATATGTATCGTGAGAAAGTTGGCGGTCTGTTTGGCAGTTATCTGGATAAATGGTTTTTCTGAATGAGAGAGTCGACAGGACTCAATAGCATTATCCATCAGGTTGAAAAAAATACTGCTGAGGTCACTGCTTTCAATCTTTGGATTTTCAAGGAGAAGCAGCTGGAATGATGTCTGGATATTATACTGGACAGCAACCTGACGTTTGTTTGTCAGTATAGCGTTGAGCAAAGTGTCGCTGCAGATTGGATGGAAACGTTCCTTTTGGAAAGTAAAAGTCAGATCTTCAAGGTAAAGAGCG
The DNA here is from genome assembly GCF_934372025.1 of uncultured Blautia sp. GTDB lineage: Bacteria > Bacillota > Clostridia > Lachnospirales > Lachnospiraceae > Blautia_A. The sequence goes on along the minus strand of NZ_CAKROJ010000001.1, from coordinate 112,666 downwards.
GCTTCTTCGTAGCGATGCTCATTTATTAAAGATTCATAGGTAAGTAGTTTCTGCTTCATGTTTTGCTGCATAGCAAGAGTTTCCTGACGGCATTTTGCGAGAGTGGCATTTTGTTCACTTTTCATTTGCTGCTGCTTTTCAAGAATCAGTAGTTCTGCTTTTTGTCGACTGTCCTTCAGCGTATTCATGGTGACAGTATATAAAAAATAAAAAATACCTAGGATTGAAAAAATAGCGGCAATGGAACTAATGACGCTATAAGGCTGTTCATCACCATACAATGCACTGTAATAAACGAGGCAGATACATGGTAGCGGCAGTATGAGTAACAGAAATAACACAGGAAACTGTTTTGCGATTTTTGATTTTTTCATAATAAGTAATTACCTTTTTTCAGATTCGAGAAGGATGTTATGCAGATATTTGTCTGCTTCCTCATATTTGCCTGCTTTCATAAGATAATTCAGAGAAAGCATGTGATTTTCGATATCGTGATTCCATTTTCGGAGGTTCTGGTACTCAGCTTCGATATCATCAAAGAAAAGCAGCTGTTCTTTTAACAGCGTTATCTGCTTTTCATGAAAGCTCCGTTCCTGTTCCTGAATCCTGATATTACGCAGTCCCATGATAAATACAGGAATTACAGGGATGGTCAAACCACAGATGATCGGAAAATAACCAGAAATTTTGAACTGACTGTTGCACAAAAGTGATAAAAAAATACAAAACCAGTAAAATGGAAAGAAAATCTGTGTAATAGGAACAATGCTGTAAGAATGAACAAAAACAGCGAACAGGTCAGACAGCTTTTTCCACATAATACTTCCTGCAGTAAGCATAAGAATACATAAAATTAATGCATCTACAGGAGTTGTAACAGAATTCATACTGATCAATCCTGAATTCTGATGAAAAATGATTTTTTTTATGCTGATATACAGACACATTATAAGCATTTCCATGAGCATGATCGTGCAGGTATAAAGGAAGTATGCAAATAATTTCTTTTTGATCGAGTCAGAATGCAGAAGTGCGATGCACAAAAAGCTGGAAAGATGTACGAAAATAAAAGGAACATTGTCCGGCAAGAGGCTGTATCCACCGATTATCAGAATAATATGTGTAAAAAGAATGCACAGGTAGCTCTTGAATGGGGATAACCGTTCTATTAAAAGTTGATGGCAGAAATAAAAACACCATACGGAGTATAATAATGTGTTGAAAATGACTATTTTTTCATACACCGGAAGAACCCTCCTTTTGAGTAATATAATCAGTATAACATATGAGATAGTTTCTGGTACATTGAAAATTAAGTTTCGGCTATATTTATATTATATAGAATTGTTGTTGTTACTGTTCATGACAGTTACTGTGTTATTGGTGCAGAATGAATGAAATTTTTACACAGATATTATATAATACACATGTCCGAAGAATTCGGCGTGTATGAAAAAGGAAGAATATGCCTCTGTTGACATTAGATCAACGGAGGTATTTTTTTATCTTAATTTACCACTGGCATGTTTTTGTCCATTGAAAATGAAAAGTTTATCTGAATATAATGTAGAAAGATTAAATAACTATTGCCAGAGATGGAGGAAATACAAATGAACAAAATTAAGCATGCAGCAGCAAAAAAAGTCTTTTCAGGAGTAGCAGATTATGCTGTAAGTCAGGTACATAAGAATCCTGAGGCAGCTTATGAAAAACTGATCGATACGGCTGAAAAGTATATGAAAGAATTTGGCATGGGGATTAACTGGGAATATCTCAGAAAAGTTGCCTGCAGTCCGGAATATACACTGAATCGTTATGTGACATCCATGGTACAGGATCTCCATCCGAATGTTCTGAAGACAACTCTGATGAATCTTGGATTTGAAGCTTTCTACAATGGTACAAAGACAATTCGTGAGATGAGAGAAATCCATAAATGCAACATTCCGTGGATTATTCTGATGGATCCGACCAGTGCCTGTAACCTGCACTGTACAGGATGCTGGGCAGCAGAATATGGAAATAAACTGAATCTTTCTTTTGATGATATGGATTCCATTGTTACACAGGGTAAAGAACTTGGCATTTATTTCTATATGATGACAGGTGGAGAACCGATGGTAAGAAAGAAAGACATCATCGAGCTCTGCAGAAAACATAATGACTGTGTATTCTTTGCATACACAAATGGTACTCTGGTTGATGAAGCTCTCTGCAAACAGATGCAGGAAGTCGGAAACCTGTTCCTGGCACTGAGTGTTGAAGGTGAACCGGATGTTAACGATATGCGTCGTGGAGAAGGTGTATACAACAAGGTTATGCATGCTATGGATCTTCTGAAAGAGCATGGTCTTGTATTTGGTACATCAATCTGCTATACAAGTGCTAACTATAAGAGTGTTACCAGTGATGAGTTTATTAAGATGCTTGTCGACAAAGGATGTCGATATGCTCTGTACTTCCATTACATGCCGGTTGGAAATGCAGCTTCTGTGGATCTGCTTCTGAATCCGGAACAGCGTGTTTATGTGAAGAATCGGGTAAGAGAAATCCGTAATATGGAACATGGACCTGGAATCTTTACAATGGATTTCCAGAACGATGGTGAATTTGTTGGTGGATGTATCGCAGGTGGAAGAAACTACTTCCATATTAATGCAAATGGTGATGCAGAACCTTGTGTATTCATTCATTATTCTAACGGAAATATTCATGAAAACACAATCCTTGAGATTCTGAAACAGCCGTTGTTTATGGCTTATCATGATAATCAGCCGTTCAATAAAAATATGCTTCGTCCATGTCCGATGCTTGAGAATCCGGAGATTCTGCAGCGTCTCGTAAAAGAAAGCGGTGCGCATTCAACAGATCTTCAGTCTCAGGAGACTGCGGAACATCTCTGTGGCAAGTGTGTTCATTATGCTGAGGAATGGGCTCCGGTTGCAGATAAATTGTGGGCTGAGGAGCACAAAGAGTAAAAAAATTCATAACATTAAAAACGTCATTCCTGCATCTGTATTTCAGACAATTCAGAAATTCAGAAGTACTAGAAACATATAAATTTATAAAAAGCGCTTTGTAAAACGTCAAACTCGCTGACGCTCAAACAGTATCGTTTTGCAGAGCAAAATAAGTTTCTATGCATCAAGTACTTCTACAAATTTCTTCAGGCATCTGAATAGCAGATGCAGGAAGGACGTTTTTTTATTCTGACGTTTTTATATAGTAGGCGAAGACGGTGATCGAATAGTCAGAAGGTTTTTTATAGAGTCTTCCTTTTTTTGTGGCTTTGTATTAGAATAGGGGTATTGACAGGAACGAATGTAAAGGAATTGGAGAGAGGATATGAAAGTTGTTATTTTGGCGGGTGGTTTTGGTACGAGGATCAGTGAGGAGAGTCATCTGAAACCGAAACCGATGATCGAGATCGGGGAGAAGCCGATTTTGTGGCATATTATGAAGATGTATTCGGCATATGGTTTTAATGAGTTTGTGGTCTGCTGTGGTTACAAGCAGCATGTGATCAAGGAATGGTTTGCAGATTATTATCTTCACAACAGTAATATCACCTTTGATTTTACACAGGAAAATAAGATGATCGTGCATAATAACATACTGGAGCCATGGAAGGTAACGCTGGTTGATACAGGTCTGAATACGATGACGGGTGGGCGTATCAAACGAGTGAAAGAATATCTGGACGGAGATACTTTTATGCTCACATATGGTGACGGTGTGGCAGATGTAAATATCAGTGAACTTCTGGAATATCATCGCTCTCATGGAAAGATGGCTACGATCACCGCAGCACAGCCGGGGGGCCGTTTTGGAATCCTGGATATTAAGAATGATGGAACGATCACGAACTTCAAAGAAAAGAAGAAAGAGGATGGCGGTTGGATCAATGCAGGATTTATGGTTCTGGAACCTTCCATTATTGATCTGATCGAGGGTGATGAAACTGTTTTTGAAAAAGAACCGCTTGTAGAGGCTGCAAGAATGGGACAGTTGAATGCGTACCGTCATAAAGGCTTCTGGCAGTGTATGGACACTCTACGTGAAAAAAATCTTCTGGAGAGTTTATGGCAGAGCGGTCAGGCACCGTGGAAGATCTGGGAATAAATCAGCCGTGGGAGAGCAGTCATAGAAATCTGCAGCACGGCAAAGTAATTGGAGGAAAGATTTTGAAAGCAACAAGCTGTGATTATTGTGCAAATTATGTGTACGACGAAGAAAGCGAGAGCTACTATTGTGATGTAAATCTGGACGAGGATGAATATTATCGTTTTATCAGCACAGAATATAAAGAATGTCCGTATTATCGTAATGGAGATGAGTACAGAGTAGTAAGGCACCAGATGTAAAAATGCTGAGGACAGTAATTAAGGGAACAGATTGGAGAATAATATGATTACAGTAGAGCTGGATAATTTCAGCCTGAGAGAAATCTGTCAGTCAGGACAGTGTTTCCGAATGCGGGAAACGGCAGAAAAAAATACATATGAACTGATTGCCGGTGACAAATATCTGAAAGCATCACAAGAGGGAAGTATTGTTAATTTTTTCTGCAGCGATATGGAATTTATCTGCTACTGGGTGCCATATTTTGATATTGATGTGGATTATGGAAAATATATCCAGACTGTTAATCCACGAGACAGTTATCTGAATGCGGCGGTACAGTGTGGAAGTGGAATTCGTATTCTGCATCAGGATCTCTGGGAGATGATCATTACATTTTTAATTTCACAGCAGAATAATATATCCAGGATCCGAGGCTGTATTGAAAAACTTTGTGTCCGGTATGGAGAACAGATGGAGTCAGATGGCACAGAGTATTATTCTTTTCCAACACCGGAACAGCTGTCGGCAGCGACAGAAGCAGATCTTCGACAGCTTGGAATGGGATATCGTGCCAGATATATCGTGGAAACAACAAGGAGTATTCTGACCGGAGAAGTATCACTGGACAGATTATATCAGATAAAATATTATCGTACAGCCAGAAAAGAGCTTATGAAGCTCAGTGGAGTGGGAGAGAAGGTTGCAGATTGTATCTGCCTTTTTGCATTGCATCACATGGATGCTTTTCCAATTGACACACATATACGGCAGGTGCTTGACGAACATTATCGAAGAGGATTTCCAAACAGAAGATATCGAGGCATGAGAGGTATCATGCAGCAATATATTTTCTATTATGAGCTGTCTGGGGAGTGTGAGAAAATATGAAATATCTTGTAAATGTGATTGTGGATGTGCTTTCTGTAATATATCAGACCGCAGGGGCATCGTGTTTGCTCGCTGTTCTGATCATGTGTGTGTATATGCTCGGAAGAAAGCAGGGAGTCGGACCGGTGGCAAGAGCCTGGGTTTACCAGTTCAGGCAGAGCAGCTGGTTTCGCAGACATTTCTTCCTTACCTTCTATACATGTATGATGCTTTTCCGCACGATATTGTGTCGGAGTGTATGGGGAAATCCGCTGGAAAATGTGCTTGGAATCTGGGGATTGCACCATGATGGAAAAATCTATACGGAGAACTTCGAAAATCTGATATTGTTTATGCCGTTTATCATGTTGCTTTTCTGGGCACGGGAAGAAAAAGATCATACAAAAGGCAAAAAAGTGCAGGAGGTTTTACTGAACAGCTTTGAAATCAGCTTCTGTTTTTCGCTTGCGATAGAAACCTGCCAGCTGTTTCTGAAAATCGGAACCTTCCAATTAACAGACCTTTGCTTTAACACACTTGGCGGGATGATTGGAGGCGTGATTTACTGGGGATTTGAACGCACCAGAAACAGAGTCATTTCCAGTGTGAAAAAACTGGGCGGCTGGGATGTTGTCCCGATCAGTTCACCGGAACCAAGATATGATGCTATTGAGAATCTGGTGAGAGAAGCCGGTAAAAAATTGCGGAAGGCCAGACCAGGTGAGGAAAATATCCATAAGAAAGAGGGTCTTGCTAATTTCTGTACGGATTATGACACAGCAATACAGCGTTTCCTGATACAGGGATTAAGTGAGATTCTTCCTGGAGCTGCTTTCTTTGGTGAGGAAGATACAGAGGGAAATGCCGGAGCGGAAGCAGAGGGAGAATTTACCTTTTACATAGATCCGATTGACGGGACTACGAATTTTATGTTTGACTATCATCACAGCTGTGTATCCGTAGGGCTCGCACATGGAGATGAGATGATCGCCGGTTTTGTATACCATCCGTATGTGGATGATATGTATGTGGCTGTAAAAGGACATGGAAGTTATCTGAATGGAAAAAGACTTCACATGGCTGATAAACCGGTAGAAGAGGGGATCGTGGAATTTGGCTGTGCAAGATACAATGAGGCTGGAATTGACTGGCTGTTTTGTGTAGTAAAAGAGATGTTCCAGAACAGTCTTTCTATCCGGTGTGGTGGCTCAGCGGCTCTTGGACTTTGTCGTGGTGCCTCCGGAAGTAACACCGTTTATCTGGAATTGAAACTGCAGCCGTATGATTATGCCGCTGCATCTGTGATCCTTGAAGAAGCAGGTGGTAAAATTACACAGATCGATGGCAGTCCGATCACATTACATGAAGGCTGCTCAATTATTGGAGGAACACCTGCAGCATGGCAGGAAAGTAAGGATGCATTTGCAAAATTAAAAGAAAAAGAACCGGCAGAGTAAGAGAGCCGGTAAGCTGACAATAGGATCTGATGGGATTTCTGAGAAGGGAAATTCTGTGAGATCCTATTTTATTACAGAAAAGTTAAATAAAAGCAACAAGTGTATTTCATCTGGTTTCACTACTGAAAATGATTTTCAATAAGAGCATTATTGAGAAAAAAAGTCAATTTCTGGTTAGAAAACGCTAACATTCATGTGGACATTGAAAAAGAGATATGGTATAAAAATAAAAGGTTAGAAAACGCTAACTAAGAATATTTACATAAAGGGAGGAAAGAAATGGCAAATCAGAAGTTGATGAAAAAAGTAGCTCCTGTTGTTCTGAGTGCAGCAGTTGCAATGACCAGTATGCCGGCAACAGCATTTGCAGCAGAATTTTCTGACACAGAGGTTGCTGTAGCTGCTGAGGAAAGTGCAGATACAGAAGATGTGGACATTGATGCCGCAGACGCAGCAGATGTGGATATTGCAGAAGATGCAGAGGATACAGATGTAGATGTTGAAGAAGAAACAGAAGGTACAACAGAGGATGAAACATCCAGTGAGGACCTTTTCAGCGCAGAAGTGAACGAGGACGAATTTACAGCTGAAGCGGGAGAAGAACAGACATCAGGTGAAGCATATGTCCTTATGAATATTCCTTATGATGATTTTTATAAGGCAGAATTAAAGAATAATGATGTCAAAGTAGATACATTTACATCCGCAACAAAACAAAAAACAAGATCTGCCCTTGCAAAAGGTTCTTATCATGTAAACGCAGATGGAAGCGACATCACTGGTGTGACTTTCCCGGTAAAAGTGTCTGATATTTCTGTGTTAAAGGATAAAAAACAGATAAAAGATGATGCTTCAGTGAGCATTACCACTACCATAAAAGGAAAAGAAAGCACCACAGACTATAATGGAAAGGATGCTCTGTTTGAAAGCGATTCATATTCCTATTATATTCTTTCTAAAGAACCATCCTATTATAAAGAACTGACTGTTAAGGAAGATGGAAGTTTTGTATTCAGCGCAATTGAAGGTAAATCTGCAACACCAGAGACAAAACAGATTAAAGCTGAATTTAAAAATGAATCAAAATACGGCGATTATCAGTTGAAATTCGATAAAGATGAATTCAAGAGTATTATCAATACGGATACTGATACAGTGTACGGTGCAGTTATTAATACAACAGATGGAACTAACTATGGCCTTTGCCATCAGGAAAATATCTGGAAGGGTTATGAAATTGCATGGAGCACAGGATATACAACTGAAGTTCACGGATGCCCGATTGATTCAGAACACTTTAAATCCATGATAGGAAAAACTATTGACAGTGTAACATATTATGCAAGTAATGGTATTTATACATTAGATATTGATAATGTTAAAATTCAGGACAAAACTGATGAAGCAGATTACAAATATGTTTACGCAGGACTTACCTGGGCTCAGTACTGGGCAGCAGAAGGCGTTTATGCGGCAGGAGATGCTTCTTCTTCCGATGCAAAGGACAGAAGAGGTGAGACGGATCTTGGCGCATTTGATGCGGTAACAAGAGCAACGACCAACCATGGTCTTCACAGAGGAAGCTTCCAGGCAGTTGCAGTGATCGAAGGAAGCAAGGGTTCTTACACAGTTTCTCACTGGGAAGGCAGAAGCACAGTTGTATTCACAGATGGTAAGAAAGCTACTTATAATCGTGGAAGTCTTACATTTGAGGATGGTACAACAGATGAAATGACAGATTACAAAGTAACCGGTCTGAAGTATGTTCCTGTAAAAGTAAAGACATCTGATTATGAAGCATTCAAAAATACTTATGCAGTTGTAGAGAATGATGGAACACTGACAGGTGGATTCGGAGAAGTAAACCTTCAGTCTTACAGTCTGACAGCAGATGTTACTGCAAAGACAAATGGTCTGAAAACTGTTACAAAAAATGAAGACGGAACCTTCAGCTTCAGTGCAAGAGCAAACGGAAGTGATTCTGGTATCAAAGATACTGCTCTTAAGACTGCAGAAGGAGTAACCTATACTGTAAAACCAGGAAATGGTTCTTATGGAGAATTCCTCAGAGTTGACCTTACAGGAAACTATGGTGATCTCGGTGGTGCAATGCAGGCTGTTAAATGGACATACTATGGAAATGACAGCAGCTACACAAAGGCTCTTCAATCTTATGGAACAAAATTTGCTGCAGACAACTGGATGCATAAATCTATGGGCATTCAGCTCGGTCTTACCGAGTCTCAGCGCTGCCAGCTTCCGGAAGGATATGATGGAACAGGCTACTGGACATTAACAGTATATGCACTTGGATATGCGGACTACACAATTCAGTTCCAGGCAACAGAAGAGAATATTGCAAAACCAGCAGGTGATGCAGATTCCACTCCTCTGAAGAACATCATTGAAGAAGCAAAGGCTCTTAAAGAGAGTGATTACACACCGGAGAGCTGGGCTGCAAACTATGAGAGCATTCAGAATGAACTTAAGGAATGCGAAGAGATGCTTGAGAATATCGCAGAGCAGACACAGTATGGAGTAAATGAGCAGATCGGACATCTGAGAGAAGCAATTGACAGCCTTGTAAAAATCACTTTAAGTGTAAATCCGACATCTGGAACTCTGTATGTAGATGGAACGGTAAAAATCACAGTAAAAACAAATGCCAGTGGTAAGGTGACATGGAAATCCAGCAATACAGGTGTTGCTACAGTAACAAACGGTGTTGTAACAGGTAAAAAGGCAGGTACAGCAACAATTACAGCAAGTATCTCCGGAAAAACAGCAACCTACAAAGTAACTGTAAAGGACCGCGGAATCAGTGCCAGAGTTGACCAGGTATATGTGGGCAAAAAAGCAACTGTAAAAGTTACTGCTTATGGCGTAAGCGGCACAGCTAAATTCAAATCCAGCAATACAAAAGTAGCAACAGTTAACAGCAAAGGTGTCATCACTGGTAAAAAAGCAGGTACAACAAAGATCACAGTAACTGTTGGAAAATACAAAAAAGATCTTACAGTAAAAGTGAAAAAACCTTCTTTCAGTCTTGTAAAATCTTCAGCTAACCTGAAAAAAGGCAAGAAGGTTACAATCAAAGTAAAGGCAGCACCGGCTTCCAAAGTTACATATAAATCTAGCAATACAAAAGTAGCAACAGTTAACAGCAAGGGTGTTGTAACAGCGAAGAAAAAAGGAACTGCAAAGATTACTGTTAAATGCAACGGAATCACAAAGACATTCAAGGTAACAGTAAAATAATTCTTTCATAATATTCATATGCAAAAGAACGGGGGCCGTCTATAACTGCCCCTTCTTTTGTTTGTTAAGGAGAAAATGGAATGCATAAAAAAAATCTGATCAAGCTTCTTCCGGCAGTTGCAGTGATCATAGCGGTTGCAGCGGCCGGATTTCAGCAGGACAGTGAAGTAAAAAGTGCCAAAACAGTTCAGGCATCTGAGAGTAAGCTTGTAAAATCAAGTGAACTGGAAAGTCTGCTGACAGCAGCATATTTCAATAACGGAGAAATAGATAATGCAGACAGCAGCAGCCTGAAAACAAAGAAAAGTAAATCCAAAATAAAAAAGACAGGAATTACAACCGGAAAAACAAAAGCACTTCCGGAAAAATCTGCAGCGGCTTCCGGGCAGGGGCAGGGTACGACCACAACACCTACCACTTCCGTACCGGAAGGTGGTTATAAAGATGGTACTTATCAGGGAAGTGGTACAGGATTTGGCGGAACAATCACTGTGGAAGTTACAATCTCAGGTGGAAAGATCGCATCCATCACGATACTGAGTGCAGCAGGAGAGACGGCTTCTTATTTTGCATCAGCTCAGGGCGTGATCAGCAGGATTCTTTCAGGCCAGACACCAAATGTCGATGCGGTCAGTGGTGCAACCTATTCTTCCAACGGAATCATCCAGGCCGTTCAGAATGCACTGGCAAAAGCGGGTAACAATACTGCAACGAAGCCGGTTAAAACAAATAAGAAAAATGATAAGAAAACAAATACCACAACGAAACCGGTAGAGATTCCAAAGCCATCCGGAAATATCGCTTATAAAGACGGAACTTATACTGCTGAGGCAGACGGTTTTAACGGATCAGTGAAAGTTACAGTGACGATCAAAAACGGAAAAATCACAAATATTTCCAATAGCAATACGGATACAAAAGAGTATTTTAATAAAGCATGGAGCAGGATTCAGCCGGCAATTCTCAAGAAGCAGGCAGTGTATGGTGTGGACACGGTAAGCGGAGCCACTTTTTCTTCAAATGGTATTCTGGAGGCAGTCCAGAAAGCACTGGCAAAAGCGGCAGTAAACATTACACCGACTGCAGAACCTACAGCAACTCCGACACCGACGGAAGCATCAAAACCAGGTGCACCGGCATCTCTGTATAAAGATGGAACTTACACAGGAAGAGCAAGAGGCTATTCTGGTTTTGTAACGATTACGATCACGATTAAAGATGGAAAAATAACAGATATCTCGAATACGAACACAGATACGGCTTCTTTCTTTAACAGAGCATGGAAAAAGATCCAGCCGTCTATTTTGCAGAATCAGTCAGCAGATGGAATTGATACGGTGAGTGGAGCAACTTATTCGTCAGAAGGAATTCTTGGCGGAGCAAAGAAAGCACTGACAGAAGCACTGGCAATCGTAACACCGGAGCCGACGACAACACCGAAACCGACGGCAGCACCGGAGTCAACGGTTACACCGACACCAACAAAGACACCAGACCCGACAGTGACACCGGAAGCGACAGTAACGCCGGAACCGACGGCAGCACCGGAGCCAACAGAAATTCCAGGAGCCGGATATAAAGATGGAACATATACAGGAACAGGTGAAGGATTTAATGGACCGATAACAGTTACCATCACAGTGTCTCAGGGAAATATTGTATCTGCCTCTTATGATGGAGAAGATGATGAACCGGAGTTTTCTGATGCATGGAATGGCATTTATGAGCAGGTACTGGGGCGTCAGTCAGCAGATGGAATTGATACGGTAAGTGGGGCAACTTACTCTTCTAACGGTCTGATCCAGGCATTTCAGAGTGCAATCAGCCAGGCAAAATAGTGGGAGTGCAGTGCACGAAACAATCTGCAGGTATGTATCATATAAATAATGAGAAAAGCGAAAAAACCGGAGAAAAGGAAATATTCAGATGAAATACCAGAATTTTATTATGAGAATTTTGTGTCTAGTATTGATTCTTGCCGCTGTAGCAGGATATAATTCTATGCAGGAAAAGGATACACAGATACAGGAATCACAGCAGATCACAGAGCTTACAAAGAGGGTTGAGAAGCTGGAGGAGCAGCAGAAGGAAATGCTTTCTGCACTGGAAGAAGCAGCGAAGAATCAGGAAGCGGCACAGGCAGAGGCAAAAGATAAATCCAAAGAAACAGATTCCGCAGAGTCAGAAGAAGGGTCAGATGATTCTGAAAATGTATACAAAGATGGAACATATACTGGTTCAGCACAGGGATTTGGCGGTGCGATCACCGTACAGGTCACACTTGTAAATGATGAGATCACAGATATTCAGGTGACAGGTGCACCGGGCGAAGATTCTGCATATCTTTCACAGGCAGAAGGTGTGATCAGTTCTATCATTTCAGCACAGAGCACAGATGTCGATACCGTATCCGGAGCAACCTTTAGTTCTACCGGTATTATAAATGCGGTTGTTGATGCTCTTGGAAAGGCGGAAAACGGATGAAAAAGAAGCAGAGAAAGGCCCGTCTGATCCGGGCTGCCATACAGCTTGTATTTTTTATCTTTTATCCCGCACTGTTTTCGACTGCATTTGCAGGTGTGAAATCAATATTTCAGGCAATTGCGGCACATCAGCAGATTACGTGGAACTCGTTTCTTGACGTAACGGGAGTACTGCTTCTGGTTACGATTTTGTTTGGAAGACATTTCTGTGGATATGCATGCGCGTTCGGTTCACTGGGCGATGTCATGTATGAATTAACTCTTTTTATCAGACAGAAGGTTTTTCATAAGAAGGGTAGACATGGATATTCGGAAAAAGTTGTACGGATCCTTCAGAAAGTGAAGTACGTACTTCTTGCATTTCTTCTGCTATCCATTCTGACTGGATGGTATGCGTCTCTTCAGGGCATGAGCCCGTGGGATGTGTTTTCCATGCTGACAGCAGGAAAGCTTCCAAATGCATCGTATAAAATTGGAATTATTTTACTGATTCTGATTTTGATTGGCATGTGCACACAGGAGAGATTTTTTTGTCAGTTTCTTTGTCCAATGGGAGCGGTATTTGCATTAATGCCAATCCTTCCATCGGCTTTATTTAAGAGAAACAGAGAAAAGTGTCCTTCCAGATGTGGACTGTGTAAGAAAAGATGTTCGGCACATCTGGATATTGACGGAGACACTGCGCTTTCGGGTGAATGTATCTGCTGTCATGCCTGCCAGGTGACCTGTCCGCGCAAAAATATACAGATTGGCCCGATAAAAGAACGGGAAAAGGTGAAAGAATGAAAAATAATCAGAGGCTTACTGCCATGTTTTGTGGAGCACTTTGTGCAGCAATGACGGCAGTTCCGGTACTGGCTGATACAGAAGTACAGAAATATACCAATACAGATTTTGCAATGGATACCGTTGTTTCTGAGACTTTATATACAACAGGCGATGATCTGAATACGGAGATTGGAAATAAAATACGTGAGATTGAAACAGAGTATCTTTCATGGACAGATGAAGATTCGCAGATATCAAAGTTGAATGCGTCAGCAGGTGAAACAACAGAAGTGTCAGATGAACTTGCTGGATATCTGGAGAAAATTTTTCAGCTTGCGAAGGATTCAGACGGAGCATTTGATCCGACGATCGGTAAGATCATTCGTCTCTGGGATATTACGGGAGAGAATCCGCATGTGCCGGAGCAGTCAGATCTGGATGAGCTTCTGAAAGATGTGGGATACCAGAAGGTATCTCTGGATGGAGATAAAGTAAGTCTGGAAAAAGGCGCAACTCTGGATCTGGGCGCGACCGGAAAGGGAATTGGCTGTGATGTGGTTTCTGATTTCCTGAAGACACAGGAAGATGTTTCAGGAATGATATTGAATCTCGGCGGCAGCAGTGTTATGGCATATGGCGAGAAGCCAGACGGTTCCGAATGGAAGGTTGCTGTAACAGATCCGCGTGATGTCGAGGGTGAGTATCTTGGAGCAATTACACTCGAAGGCGGAGACTTCCTTTCCACTTCTGGTGATTATGAGAAATATTTTATGGAAGACGGTAAGAGATATCATCATATCCTTGACCCGAAGACCGGATATCCAGTCTGGAATGGCCTGGATTCTGTGACAGTTGTCTGCGACAGCGGCCTTCTGGCAGACGGATTGTCTACAGCATGTTTTGTGCTGGGAATGGATGATGCATTAGAATTGTTGGAAAAATACAATGCAGAGGCAGTATTTGTAGATGAAGACAAGAATGTGTATCTGACTGACGGCATCAAGGACCGGTTTGAATTGATGAAGAATACTTATACAGTTAAAGATGCGGAATAAAAAATACCGAAATCGTCCGGAGGGATGGTTTCGGTGTTTTTTTACATTCTATTTATAAGTGAATGCGTTTTAATACTTCATTTGTCAGGGTTCCGATAAGAAGCCCGGTAATTACACCAGAGATCAACAGCGCCGGTGCATAGTAAATCAGTCCGGACGTCATGGTGATCAGACAGGCGATCAAAAGCTGACCGATATTGTGAGAGACACCTCCGGCAACACTGATGCCCAGGATACTGAATCCGGATTTCTTTTTCATAAGAGTCATGACGGTGAGACTCAGGGCGGCACCGGCCAGACTGTACAGAATACTGAAAAGATTACCGAACATAAATCCAATCACAAAAATACGGATGACCGAAACAAGTGCGGCCTCTTTCCAGGTGTATTTTTCGAGGATGAAGAGGACTGCCAGATTTGCAAGTCCGAGCTTCATTCCCGGAATTCCGGCAAAAAACGGAATCAGAGATTCCACATAGCCGAAGATGATTGCAACCGCGGCAAAAAGCCCGAGGTTGGCTATTTTTTTCTGATTCATAGTATTTCCTTTCAGACCGCGGTATCAAATTCTGGAGATTCTTCCGCGGAACTATTGCCTTTTTCTCCCTCAATCACGACTTTATTCGGCAGACAGACGATGGTTCCACCAGTATTGTCCACGGCTTTCTGCTTCATGCAGAGATGATCAGGACAGTCAGCCTCCGTCATTTTGACTTCGCCATTCTTTATTTCGCATACGTTGGTATCGTTGATCTTGATTACCTGGTCCTTTGCAAGGGAATATGTGCCGTATTCTTCGCCGTTTACTGTGATGCGGATCGTACCGTAATGACCACGCCGGGCAAGATACATCCCACCCCAGAGTACCACGGCAAAAGCTACGATACCTATAATAAAAGTCAGTTCTTTTTTCTTCAAAATATTTACACCTCATTTCTGCAAACGGGGATTTTTTTCGATATTCAAGTCGAACATAGCTATTATCATAGCATAAGGCGGATTAATTGACAAGAAAAAGTTAGCAGTAACGAACAACGATCTGCATCATCGCTTTAGTTGACGCGTTTGGAAAAACTGTAGTAAACTATGCTTATCATTATGGCGGCAGAACAAAGCGTGGTTGGACTTATCCAATTTATGGATAAGATATAGTAAGATGTAAAACTACTACAGAAGAAGTAAATAATAAGTAATTTGCTTCTTTTGTAATAGATAAAATTGATAACAGGGGAAAAAAGAATGTGGATTTTAGGACTTATTGCAGATATGGTTTCATATTTGTTACTTGTTATGGTAGGAGTAGGGATATTCATTTGGGGCGGAGGTGTTGAATGTGGGGAAAGAAACCATAATAGTAATCCTTATAATTTATGCAATACGTAAAGGAAATCGCAGAAATGAACTCAGACCATATAGTAGAGATTTTGGCGGGAGATATGTTGATGAAAATATGCGAATTGCAATGCGTGAGGATGCCTCCAATCCTTTATTTACAAAAGGACATTTCCGAAAAAACTATAAAAGAAGTATTTATAGAAAAATGTCGAATTTAAAAGGGTTCTATTTTTGTCAGTTCATATCAATTATACAGAGTGTAGTGCTGCTCCTGAATTTGCTGGATGGTTTTTATATCCGTTATATAAATATGGGTGGAATACTTGGAGTGAACGAACAGGACAGGTGGCAAATTTATATTATAGTTGCAATTTGGATTTGTGTTAACATGTGTTTGAATTTGTCTTTTGGTATCTACTACACATCCATCATTAATAACACAAGAAAGAAAAATTTCGAAAAACTGTGTCGTAAAGGTATTATATCTATAGGAAAAAAGCAGGAAGATGGTTATGAGTTGAATTCGTATCCAGAGGAGATACACTACAAAGACTGGATCTATGAAGTGAAAAATTGTTTCAGTAATCAGTTTCGAGGAAGTGGTTGGTGCTATGTAGAAAGTATCGACGGTCTTAAAGAAAAGGTACATATGCTAATCGAGGAAGATAAAGAACAAGAAAGAACCAGGATTCTTGTACAGATGCAGGTGGATATATTAAAAGAAGCAGATGTAAAGCAGTTGAATGAACTTTTGCATAAAAAAATCCGGAATGCTTTAAGAAAAAATGAGTTACCGTTGGAAAGGCCGTGTCTAACGTATATCATTTGTGTAAAGCAACGTTCGGAAATATTTGAAAATATATTTTGCAGATCAATAGAAACTGGAGAAGAAGATTGCCTTCCGGTTGGCATAGTGTTAGATGAACATAAGATTTATATACCGAAACTTGCAGAAAATCTATCAGATACAATGTATCGGGAAATGAAAACTACCATAATGGAAATAGTGAACCTTATACCTATGTAGGAACACTAAGAAAATCCGCATATAAAGTAGTATATTAGACTATATTATGACTTTATATAAAGTTGCATATACAAGGAAACTAGATATATGTAGCTTTCCTGTAATGGCAAAGGATTAAATATACGAGGATATTTTATGAAGAAAAACAGAAATCCATTTAATTTTGATATCTTGAATATCTGGACATTGCTATATGGATTGATTGGGTTGAGTTTTATTGTTATTTTTTTGCGGGAAACTTTAGGGTTTGGGGCAAAATATGTCAGTTCATCAACAGCCATATACTATATGAGCATTTTGCTGCTGGTGAAATTTTACTGGTTTCCGGGAAGAAATCCAGAGGCTAATAATGAATTGGGAAACTTGCAAGATATAAACAGTCGAATTGGAATTAGGATGGATGCATCAAATCCATTGTATAAATCTGGAATGCTGAGAAATTCTGGTAGATCTTTTATGCGAATGTCGAGATTGAAGGGGATTTATGCATTGCAATGTCAGGCGATTTTTCAAATTTGTATATTGCTTTTGTTAACGTTTTCTCAAAAGATTGTAAGAAAAACAGAAACAATGCTTATGATATATGAGACTGTAGAAAAAATTTTATTTTTATGGGCAGTTGTAGGGATTCTATTATTATGTATTGCAAGAGCATTATATAATCATCTATTAAACAGAGAACGTAAACAGATCTACAGGCCGCTGGTTACAATGAATTTTTTTGAACAGCAGGAGAATGAGGTTGAATTAAAGAAAAAAAGTATAAAAAATCTGGATATTCATAAGTTTTCTTCAATGCTATATATTGAACTTAAAAGGAAGTATGAATATCTTCCTGAAATGGATGCAACGTTTAAGATAAGCGAAGGTGAAGCTCAAATTTCGATATTTGAAGACTGTTATGCAGATCAGACATTAATATTAATGGAAGTTTTTTCTGAACAAATAACAGAATGTCAAATAAATGCAATGAACGAGAGACTGCAAAGCTGCATTCAGAACGGAATAAAAAAGAAAATATTGCCAATACTTCCAGCGTGTTTGATAGTTATTTTTTATGTGGACGAAATGACAGAGACTTTTTTACATTTTATGGAGAGAATAACGAGCAGATCATTAAATTACAGCTGTCTGGCTCTGGGAATATCAATCAGGGAACAGAAAATGTATATTCCAGAATGGATAGAAGGAAAAGAAAACAGTGCTTTGCGGAAACGATTAGATGATATTCTTCATGTATATGATTATTGTATGGAGAATTATTAAGATAGTAAAAGCTACACAGCGGAGGCGGTTCCCCGGCTAATGTCTTAATCAAATGCCATTGCCCCTTAACGGTAACTTATTTGTAACTGTTCACAGGTAATATCCCGCGAGGTGTTTTGTCATGGACATATTTTGTTTATTAAATATTCATTGTTTTCCCTGGTGGAAAGTGGTAAAATAGTAGGGATTTCTTAAATAGGATAAATACGATGACTTCGTATATAAGCGATCAATAAATATAGAAACAGGAGCATGTTATGAATTTATTCCAAAAAGTATTCGGGACAAGAAGTGAGCATGAGGTTAAGCGTATCATGCCGCTCGTAGAGAAAACAGAATCTCTTCGCCCGGAAATGCAGAAATTAACAGATGAACAGCTGAGAGACAAGACCAGAGAATTCAAGAAACGTCTGAGTGAAGGTGAAACACTGGATGATCTTCTTCCAGAGGCATTTGCAGTTGTACGTGAAGGCGCCAAACGAGTTCTTGGTATGGAGCATTACCGTGTACAGATCATCGGTGGTATCATCCTCCATCAGGGACGTATTGCAGAGATGAAAACTGGTGAAGGTAAGACACTTGTTTCCACACTTCCGGCTTATCTGAATGCACTGGAAGGCAAGGGCGTTCATATCGTAACAGTCAATGACTACCTGGCAAAACGAGATGCTGAGTGGATGGGAAAGGTTCATGAGTTTCTTGGCCTGACTGTAGGTGTCGTTCTGAATGACATGAAACCGGAAGAGCGTCGTGCTGCTTACGGATGCGATATCACATATGTAACAAACAACGAACTGGGATTTGATTACCTTCGTGACAATATGGTCATCTACAAAGAACAGCTGGTACAGAGAGATCTGCATTACTGTGTTATTGATGAGATTGACTCCGTCCTGATTGACGAGGCACGTACACCTCTGATCATTTCCGGACAGAGCGGCAAATCCACTAAGCTTTATGAAGTGTGCGATATCCTTGCACAGCAGCTGGAGCGCGGTGAAGCCAGCCATGAGATGACCAAGATGGCGGCTATCATGGGTGAAGAAGTTGTCGAGACCGGTGACTTTGTAGTTAATGAGAAAGATAAAATTGTCAACCTTACTGAACAGGGTGTGAAGAAGGTTGAAAAATTCTTTAATATCGAGAACCTGGCTGATCCGGAAAACCTGGAAATCCAGCATAATATCATCCTTGCACTTCGTGCACATAACCTGATGCACAAAGATCAGGATTACGTAGTAAAAGATGATGAGATTCTGATCGTTGATGAATTTACCGGACGTATCATGCCGGGACGTCGTTATTCCGATGGACTTCATCAGGCAATCGAAGCAAAAGAGCATGTTAAGGTTAAGAGAGAGAGCAAGACTCTTGCTACTATTACATTCCAGAACTTCTTTAATAAATATGACAAGAAGGGCGGTATGACCGGTACAGCACTTACAGAGGAAAAGGAATTCCGTGATATCTATGGAATGGACGTTGTTGAGATTCCGACTAACAGACCGGTACAGCGTAAAGACCTTGAAGATGCAGTATACATGACTAAGAAAGAAAAATTCAATGCAGTTGTTGAGGCTGTTAAGGAAGCTCATGCAAAACAGCAGCCGGTTCTGGTTGGTACAATTACCATCGAGACATCTGAACTCCTCAGCAAAATGCTTCGCCGTGAAGGTATCCAGCACAATGTATTGAATGCGAAATTCCATGAACTGGAAGCTGAGATCGTTGCACAGGCAGGACAGGCTGGTGCAGTTACCATCGCTACCAATATGGCTGGTCGTGGTACCGACATTAAGCTTGACGATGTGGCAAGAGAAGCTGGCGGTCTGAAAATCATCGGTACAGAGCGTCACGAGTCCAGACGTATTGATAATCAGCTGCGAGGACGTTCCGGACGTCAGGGAGACCCGGGTGAATCTCGTTTCTACATCTCCCTGGAAGACGACCTGATGCGTCTGTTTGGTTCTGAGAGACTGATGAAGGTATTTACTTCTCTTGGTGTTGCAGAGAACGAGCAGATTGAACATAAGATGCTTTCCAATGCAATCCAGAAAGCACAGGAGAAGATTGAGTTCAACAACTTTGGTATTCGTAAAAATCTTCTGGATTATGACCAGGTTAACAACGAGCAGCGTGAGATCATCTACAAAGAACGTCGTCAGGTTCTGGATGGCGAGAATATGCGTGATACCATTTACAAGATGATCACAGACATCGTAGACAGTACAGTAGATATGTGCTTCTCCGATGATGTAGAGGCAGTTGACTGGGATCTGGATGAATTTAATACAACACTTATACCTATCATTCCGATTGAGCCTCTTACTACTGAGAAAGTAAAAGGCAAGAGAAAAGAAGAAGTCAAACATCTGATAAAAGAAGAAGCTGTCAAACTTTACGAAGCTAAAGAAGCTGAGTTCCCGGAACCAGAACAGCTGCGTGAACTTGAGCGTGTAATTCTTCTGAAATCCATTGACAGCAAGTGGATGGATCATATCGATGACATGGAAATCCTTCGTCAGGGTATCGGTCTTGTAGGATATGGACAGAGAGATCCGGTTGTTGAGTACAAGATGAGCGCATTTGATATGTTCAACAACATGATCAGCTCCATTCAGGAAGACACAGTACGTATGCTATATCATGTTCATGTTGAGCAGAAGATCGAGCGAGAGCAGGTTGCGAAAGTTACCGGAACAAACAAGGATGACAGTTCTGTTAAGAAACCGGTACAGAGAAAAGAGGACAAGGTTTATCCAAATGATCCGTGTCCGTGCGGAAGCGGCAAGAAATATAAACAGTGCTGCGGACGGAAAATGATGAAAGCATAATAATTATATATAACAGAGCACCGCTTCATATATTGAGTCGCAGGTATAACCTGCTCCTACAATATATGAAGCGGTGCTCTTGTTTATATCGTGGGTGAGGAAACACGCGACGCGCCAAAAAGTTAGAGGGACTTGCCTTACCTATTTGATAATCAGAGATATGAGTGGTTGCTTAAAGAATAAATTGAATAAACCTCAGAATATTAGAAGATTCTCGAGTTGAATTAGATATGGAATAAATTCCTGATATGTGATTGAAATCATGCCGAGGCATTCTTGAACTATCTAGCTTCTGGTCAGGTGTCGTAACAGCAGGCACAGCATGGCTTCCGTTGTTCTGACTGCACTAATTTCTGCCACCGAGTGCACTGTTTGAGCGAAGCGAGTTTGCACGAATGGCAGATAATAGATGTGCGGGAAGAACAGGAAGACATAAGCGGTCTGCAGCTACGACACCTGACACAGAAGCGTAATATACAAAAACTCCCTGCATGAATTTGCTTACATACAGGGAATTTACAATGCCAGTTAGAAAAATTTAGCAATTTCTTCGATTGGTTTACGCTGTGGGTGAATTGGCTCCTCAGCAGCTTTACCGACTGCAATAACAGCTACGATCGTTTCACTCTCCGGGATATTCAGAATTTCACGAAGCTTATCAGCTTCACGCAGTCCCATGATCAAAGTAGAAAGACCAAGATCAACAGCCTTCAGCACAAGATTCTCATTCTGCAGACCAAGATCATAACATCCCCATCCATTGCCCAGCTCATTGTCAGCAGTTCCATCCTTCTGGAAACCAGCACGGTCATGCACAAAAGTAGTTACGATCAGAGCAGCATGCTCAGATTTTCCTGCATTTCCTGCGCCCGGAAGACATTCCATACGAATCTTATTTACCATATCTTCTGACAGAACACAATAATAGCGCCCGGTCTGAGAGTTTTTCCATGACGGAGCTTCCTGCGCTGCACGGAGCAATTCCTCCATCTGCTCTCTGGTAACGCGTTCATCCGCACTGTATTTACGAACAGTTCTTCGTGTTTCAATTACTTTCTGAAATTCCATAAATGTGAGCCTCCTTAATATGTAAATGAAATGGCATACAGGAAATTCTGTATGCCATTATTATGCCATTTTACGTCAGAAAATGCAATTCTGCAGAACTGTTCATATATAAATATTCGACATGATAAAAGATCTTTATTCAAAATTTCAAGATGTATCATCTGATAAACAGATATGCCGTATATCCGATATAACTCAGTACACAGATAGCTCCCTCTGTACGGTTCATAGACTTCCTGGTATATGCAAAAACAAACAGCAGGATTCCGCTTACCAGCAGGATTGCACAGTCAATAACAGATTCAGACAGGATATGAAGCGGTGAGATCGTAGCTGACATACCCAGGATAAAAAGAATATTGAAAATATTCGATCCGATTGCATTTCCAAGAGCCAGACCGCTGTCTCCTTTTCGTGTAGCTACGATTGAAGTCACAAGCTCTGGCAGGGAGGTACCGATTGCAACAATGGTGAGACCGATAAAGTTCTGGCTTACACCAAATGATACTGCAATCTGGCTTGCATTGTTTACTACAAGATTACCACCGAAGATAACGGCAACAAGCCCGCCAGCGATAAAGATAAGAGATTTATACAAAGGCATGCTCTTTTCATCCGGACAGCTGCTTCTCGTTTTTAAAGCAGAGAGAATCATATTTACAATGTAGAAAATCATTCCGGCAAGAAGCAGGATCCCTTCCAGTCTGCTGAGTCTGCCGTCTGCGATCATAACACAGAGAATCGCTGTGATCAGAATATTAACCGGCATATCTCGTTTCAGAATATCGCGGTTTGTTTTGAAACCAGCCATAAAAGCACAGATACCAACAACGACGAGTCCGTTAAAAATATTTGAGCCGATTATATTGCTGACGGCAATATCATTGTTTCCTGCAAGTGCGGCATTGATGCTGACGGATGCCTCCGGCGCGCTGGTTCCCATAGCCACGATTGTCAGACCTATGATCACGCTGGGAATCTTCAGAAATCTGGCAAGAGAGGAACTTCCCTCTACAAAAAAGTCAGCACCTTTGATCAATAACACAAATCCAATGAGTAGTAACAGATATTCCATATGAACTCCTTTCCTGCGATAAAGGTATGGAATAAAAAAGAGACCTCTATCACATCAAAAAAATTGATTGATAAAAGTCTCGTTGATTACAACAATAACCGGCTTTTCAGCGTGATGACGATCATTGTTTCACCCTTCCTTAAGGATGATAACTACTCCCTCTTATTGATATTATAGTAATCAAATAAGAAGGATATGTCAAATAAAAAATCATCTTTTTTCAAAAAAATCAGATATCAGAAGGTGTTTTTCCGAATTGCTTTTTATAAGAGCGGACAAAAGTAGTGTAATCATTAAAGCCACTCATCTCGGCTGCTTTCATAACAGGCGTTCCTTGACTGATAAGAGAACGGGCAAGAAGAAGACGTTTACTGCTGATGTAATTATGGATGGTATAACCAGTTTCGTTTTTAAACTTACGCATCATATGATATTTGCTGAAAAAAAATCGTTCTGCAAGCTGATCAATGGAAAGTTCTTCGGTCAGATTGCGATTAATATATTTCAGAAGCTGCTCCACCTGTGAATCAGAAGAGTAGGATTTTTTGTCCGGAATATTGCTGGTACTCAGAAAAATACGATTGATATAGATCATAAACTGAGTGAACAGAGCATCTTTTAATTCAGAATCCCCAAAATGCTCATTTTTTAATGCATGTTTTATTTCAGGGAGAAGTTCCTTCAGATGCTCCTGTAGAGCGGAATCGGCCCTTACCAGATTGAAACTGCGGTCATTTGCTTTCTGGAAACAGGTATTTAATTTCTGACAGGAAATATCATTCCGTATCCAGAAAATATATCGTTCATATGGAACAGATGGATCAATTTCCGGTTTGTGGATTGCTCCCTGGCTGACGAGCAGGATATCCCGCGGTTTCAGATGATAAGCTTTTCCCTCTATATGATAAGTCACTTTACCGGAAATAAAGACAATAATTTTGTGAAAGTCATGATAATGGTAAGAAAATTCCCGGTTTGTCTGGTCTTTAATATGAAACAGACGAAAATCCTCTTTCAGATATCCTTTTTTTTCGAGATTATACTGCGAGTAATTCATGGAAAACCTCCTGGAGTTTTTGTTGTCTATTATTATAAAGAAAAAAGAAAATGGCGGCAACCTATAAGCGCATTTTTTGCAATGCGAATCGCATTTTATTCTATATACATTGTAAAAAATAACTTATATACTAAAACTATTGAATGGTTGAAACATTGCAGAGCTGTGATTACAGCAGACAATCTGAGTATAAAAAATCGGGCGGGAGGATATAGTTATGAACAACTGTATTACAATGATAAAATATCAGGGACTTGGAAATGATTATCTGGTGCTGGATCCGAACAAAAATCGTGTACAGCTGCAGGGCAAAAAAATAGCTCTTCTGTGCCAGCGTGGATTAGGCCTTGGTGCGGATGGTGTCCTCTACGGACCGGTTGAGATCAATGGAAAAATGGGTGTTCGTATCTATAATGCAGATGGCAGTGAAACTGCAATCAGTGGTAATGGTGTTCGTATCTTTGCAAAATATCTGCTGGATCATGAGTATGTTAAGGAGCAAAAATTCAGTATCAAGACACTTTCCGGACCAATTGAAGTAGAATGTCTTAACAATCGAGCAACAGAGTTTCGGGTAAAAATGGGCAAGGCTTCTTTTATTTCCAGAGAAATTCCAGTAACAGGGGAAGTTCGTGAAGTAATCAATGAAGATTTTACCTTCAATGGTAAAGGATATAAAGCTACTTGTTTAACAGTAGGTAATCCGCACTGTATTATTTTTACGGATCAGGCAACACCGGAAAAGGTAAAAGAAATTGGACCTTATGTAGAAAATGCAGATGAATTCCCGGAAAAAATGAATCTTCAGATCTGTCGCAAGATTGATACAGGAAATCTGGAGATAGAAATCTGGGAAAGAGGTTCAGGATATACAAAAGCCTCCGGAACAGGAAGCTGTGCGGCAGCAGTTGCAGCACACAGACTTGGTCTCGTGGAAAACAGAGTTAATGTAAATCAGCCAGGCGGTATGATCCAGATCGATATCAAAGATGACGGTACGATCTACATGACCGGCAGCGTTGGATATGTGGCAGATATGAGTGTTGCGGAAAGCTTTTTCGCATAAAAAATAAGAAAAAGAAACCTCCAGAATTTGAATTTGTCTGAGAATAAGACAGATTCCTGTTCTGGAGGTTTTTTGCTGTTTATCTACGATAAATGGTTTGGGCTTATCAATACCATTGTAGCCATTAAAATTCCTCCCTTCGTATGTGGCTCTTGTATGTTCCAGAATTAGTAAATTAGTAAATGATATTATGGGTTTGTTGACGAATTTGGAAAATCTGTAGTAAACTATGCTTATGCATACGAATATGAAGAAAATAATGGAATTATATAGACGGTGCGAGAAATAAATCATGGTGTAGAGAGGCGAAAGGAAATTAATAATGCATTTAGATAAACAGAGATTAGCAGATTATAATAAAGGAAGAGTGTTAGAAATAATTGCAAAGGAAGGACCGATTAACAGAGCCAAAATAGCAAAAAAACTCGACTTAAGTATTCCCACTATTATGAAAATAGCAGAAGAATTTATAAATGAAGGCATTATTAAAGTTGTTGGTAAAGCTGAATCTACAGGAGGAAAACGCCCAGATTTGTATGAAATCGTTAAAGACGCTTATTATTGTATAGGTGTTGATTTAGGTCGATTTCGACTTAAGATTATTGTTTCCAATCTTAAAGGTGAAATTGTATTGCGGAAAGTAGAAGAGATAAGCCATATTAGTGAGGTCTCAGTGGTTCTAAATATATTGGAACAGAAAATTGATGAGATAATAAAAGAGGCACAGATATCGAATGAAAAAATAATGGGAATTGGTTTGGCTGTTCCTGGAATTATAGAAAGTAAAACTGGAAAAGTACTATATTCTCCAGATTTTGGTTGGGAAGCGGTTGATTTGGTATCACCGCTAAGAGAAAAATTTGGTTTGTGGATTGCTATTGAGAATTCAAACCGAGCAGAAGCTTTGGGTGAAAAATGGATAGGAGTTGCACAGAATGCACACAATATATTTAGTGTTAATATTGGGCATGGTATTGGTGCAACGATATTAAAAGGAGATGAAGTATATCGTGGAAGTAGCGGTGCAGCTGGAGAATTCGGTCATATTATTTTGAAGAAGGATGGGCCATTATGTGATTGTGGAAATTATGGTTGTTTAGAGGCATTATCATCAGGAAATGCAATAGCGAAGCGAATGAATAAAAAAGAAGCAAAAGAAGTTTTTGATTTAGCAAAAGCTGGAAATCTTCAAGCAAAAGAGATAATTGATGAAGCAATAGAGTATCTTGGAATAGGAATAGCAGGAGTGATTAATCTTTTTGATCCGGATATGGTCGTATTATCGGGTGGTGTAGTCCAATCATATGATATGTTTGGTGAAAGATTAAGAAAAACAATTAAAGAAAGACAGATTAAGTATGGTGGAAGAAATGTAAAAATTAATGTAGGTATGTTGGGAGAAGATGCAACTGCTATTGGGGCTACAGTACTGTTAATCAAGAATTTTAAAAATAATGGAGGACAAATTGCATAATAAAACAGGAGATATATTTACATATCTCCTGTTTTATTATGCAATTTGCCTAAAAAATAAATAAACAAAAAAAATAAATTGACAAAATAGATATGTTATATTATATTATAACTAAGTTAAGTTAATTAAGTAACACAGCTGAAATATAGTCTTTCTTGTAATAAAAAGGAAGGCATTTATTTTTACCCTATTAGTTAGTTAAGTTAAGAAAGTATGATGATATGAAATATGACCTTGCTTTTATAGCACAATTGAATAAGAAAAATGTATTAAATGTGATTAGGACTAGAGGTCCTATTAGTAAATCACAAATTGCAAAGATGTTGGATTTAAGTCTTCCAACAGTTATGAAAATCTCAGATGAATTATCAGAGGCAGGAATTGTAAAAAGTATAGGAAAAGGAGAATCACGAGGTGGAAAACGACCAGAGTTGATTGAGCTTATTCCTGATGCATACTATATGGTTGGTGTCGATATTGGACGCAGTAGAACAATTTCTATTATTATGGATTTGAATGGAGATGTTTTATTCCGGAAAACAATGGAAACTGGTCAAACAAATCCTCCAAGTGAATTGCTAGATCGAGTAGAAGAATTAATTAAATTTACCATTGATGAAAGTAAACTTCAAAGCAATAAATTGTTAGGGATTGGTATTGTTACACCAGGACTTATGGATATTGATAATGGGATAATTATATTTTCTCCGGATTTTCAATGGGAAAATGTAGAAATAAAAAAGAATTTTGGACAATTTTTTCATTTACCTGTAATACTTGAAAATTCAAATAGAGCATTGGCTTTGAGTGAAGGATGGTTTGGAGCAGCTGAAAAAGCAAAGTATTTTGTTTGTATTAATTTAGGATATGGCATTGGATCCGCAATAATGGAAAAAGAGAAGTTTTATTTAGGAAATTCAGGAAGTAGTGGAGAACTTGGTCATATGACATTAGAAAAAGAAGGACCTAAATGTGATTGCGGGAATAATGGTTGTTTGGAAGCATTAGCGTCTGGAAAAGCTATTGCAGATAGGGCGAAAGAAGCAATAGCTAATGGTACAGATACAATTATTTTGAAATACGTAGATGGTAACATCAACAAGATAGAAGCAAAAGAAGTATTTGAAGCTGCCAAAGCCGGTGATAAATGTGCAAAAGAAATTATAGACAAAGCAATTGAATATCTGGGAATTGGAATTGCTAACTATATTAATTTATTAGATCCTGAAATGATTGTATTAGCAGGTGGGATGACAAAGAATGGAAGCTTTTTTTTAGATAAACTTGAAAAAGCAATATCCGAAAGAAAAATGAAATTTGCGGGTGGTAATGTGAAACTTGAGATATCTAAACTAGGAGAAGATGCAGCAGCAATGGGGGCAGCCACTCTCATTTTAAAAAGATTTATAGAACATGGTGGAGATACAATGGAAAGGAGACAAAAATGAACAGGGAAATTTTGTTAGAAGTAAAAAATGTGACTAAACAATTTCCAGGAACAAAAGCATTAGACAATGTGCAATTGTGTGTTGAAAAAGGTGAAGTTCATGCTCTTTGTGGAGAGAATGGTGCTGGAAAGTCAACATTAATGAACATAATTGGTGGGTTATTTCCACCAACAAAAGGAGAATTGTATTTTAATGGTGAACAAATAAAACCTAGAAATCCTGGCGATGCTCAAAAGATTGGAATAGGATTTGTGCATCAGGAATTGAGTTTGTGCCCTCATTTAACAGCAGCAGAAAATATATATATTGGAAGATTGCCACATAAGGGTGCAATGATTGATTTTTCAAAATTATGGAAAGATGCAGATGAGGTATTAAGTCGATTTGGAGCAAGATTCAGCTCAAAGACTAAAATATCTGATTTGACAGTTAGTGAACAGCAATTGGTAGAAATTGCAAAATCAGTATCGTTAGATTGTAAATTACTGATCTTAGATGAGCCAACTTCTTCTTTGACAGATAAGGAGACAAATAAATTATTTGAGGTAGTAAGAAGTTTGAAACAAGAAGGAATTTCTGTTCTATTTATTTCTCACCGCATGCCTGAAATTTTTGCAATTTGTGATAGAGTGTCAGTTTTTAAAGACGGAAGATTTGTATGTACTATGAATACTTCAGATATCAATTCGGATGATATTATCAGAGCAATGGTTGGGCGCGAACTTGGAAATCTATATCCACCAAAAAGTAACTGCATAGATAAAACCAAAGAAATCTTAAAAGTAGAAAACCTGAGTGGGAAAATATTTGAGAATATTAACTTCAAATTGTATAAGGGAGAAATTTTAGGATTTGCAGGACTGGTCGGCGCTGGCAGAAGTGAGATTATGATGGCATTGTGTGGACTGGATTCTAAAAGTAGTGGGACTGTATGGATAAATGGAAAAGAAAAAGTATTTAAGAATTATAAGAGTGCTGTAAATGAAGGCATATGCTATCTCACAGAAGATAGAAAAAAAGCAGGTTTATTCTTAGATATGAGTATTAAAAGCAATATGACAAGTGCAAATCTGAAAACGGTTTCGAAAGGAATATGGATACAGGAAAAACTGGAGAAGGAGTTGGCAGATAATTATGTGAAGGAACTATCAATTAAGATTGCCGGTATTAATTATCCAATAAGTAGTCTATCAGGCGGAAATCAACAGAAATGTTTATTAGGTAAATGGCTGTCTGTAAAACCGAAAATTATTATTGTTGATGAACCGACTCGAGGAATTGATGTTGGAGCAAAATCAGAAATTCATAATTTGCTTAGAAATTTGGCAAATGAAGGTGTTGGGATAATAATCATCTCCAGTGAACTTCCCGAGGTAATGGGAGTAAGCGACAGAGTAATTGTAATTCATGAAGGGCATCTTGCCGGTGAAATTGATAACAGGGACATGACAGAAGAAAATATTATGAAAATGGCTTCTGGAGAAACAGCGTAAAAAAGACGGAGGAAGAAAATGAGTAAGATAAGTGAAAATACAAAGAAACCGAATTTTATAAAAAAATTCATGGCGCAAAGAGAGACAAGCGTTTTACTTATAATTATAGTTGCAGTAATTATTGTGCAGATTATTCAACCTAAATTTTTAAATGTAAGTAATTTAAAAAGTATCGCATTAAGTATATCTACAGATGGATTATTCTCAATTGGGCTGTGTCTTGCATTGATACTTGGTGGTATTGAGCTTAGTGTTGGTGGTGTAGCAGCTATGACTTGTGTGTTAACTGGTTATTTAACTCTATCAGGAGTTAATGTTTGGATTGCATGTTTGATTACGATTGCAGCAGGAATTTGTGTTGGATTGTTTAATGGTTTAATGATTAGTAAAGTCGGATTACCACCATTTATTGTTACTCTGGGTATGATGAACTTATCAAGAGGAATTGCCTATATTCTGACAAAGGGATCTCCGTTATCACTTTCAGGCTATTTGCCAGATAGTTTTCGTTTTCTGGCAACAGGAGAAATCGTTGGAATTCCAATGTTGTTTTTGATTTTCCTTGTAATTGCTATAATCGCACACATCTTTTTGAAAAAATCCAACATATGTAGAAACATTTTCTATGTAGGAAGTAATGAAGAAGCAGCGAAACATTCTGCAATTAATGTAGATAGAGTAAAAATCGGTGTATATGTTGTTATTTCTGTTTTAGCAACTTTGGCAGGAATTCTGAGTCTGGGACGATTTAATGTTGCAACACCAGAACTGAGTGTGGGAGCTGAAACAACAGCAATATCAGCAGCTGTAATTGGTGGAACATCTTTTACAGGTGGTGTGGGAAGTATTTTTGGAACATTCTTAGGAATCGTACTTCTTAAGGTAGTTAATTCTGCGCTTGTTATGTTAAATGTGTCTGTATATTGGCAGGACTTTGTACAAGGTGCAATCTTAGTATTAGCTGTTACTATGGATTATGTAACACATAAAGATAATTTGAATGTTAACTTTTTAAGATCATTGTTTAAGAAAGATAAATAAAGCATTTTAGGTGTTCGTAAACCCTAAAAATATAAAAAAGTATATCAGGAGGAATTAGAAATGAAGAAAAAAGTAATAGCTGTATTAATGTGTGCTGCATTAGCTGTGAGCATGACTGCATGTGGACAGGGAAAAACAAATGATGACAATAGTGGAGAAAACAAGTCAGCACTGGTTGGTGATTCGTCGGAAGAGTATTATATGGTTAGTTTTCTGTCAGGTATTGATTATTGGAAAACTTGTTATGCTGGTATGGAAGATGCAGCAAAATTATACGGCGTTTCCACTCAGTATACAGGTCAGACTGATTCGGATGTAGCAGGACAGGTTGCTGTATTAGAGCAGGTAATAGCTAAACAACCGGAAGGAATTGCGATATCTTGTGTGAATTCTACAGCACTGGAAGATACAATCAATTCTGCAATTAAACAGGGAATTAAAGTAGTAACATTTGATTCAGACTCTCCAACATCTGACAGAGAATCCTATCTTTCTACAGGTAATAAAGAAGCAGGAGAAAAAGCAGCTGAATATCTGGCACCACTGCTTGGAGAGGGCAAGATAGCAGTGTTATATACAGTTGGAGCTGAGAATTCAGAAGCAAGAGTAGAAGGATTTAAAGAATGGTGTGCAGAAAATGCACCGAACATTGAGTTTGTAGATGTTAATGACGCTGGTGATACAACAACTGCTACAGATAACATGGCGGCTGCATTACAGGCAAATAAAGATATTTCTGGTGTATTCTGTGTAGATGGTATTGCTGGTACTGCAGGACCTACAGCGGTAAAAGAAGCTGGAAGAGATGATATAAAAGTACTTGCGTTTGATGTTGATAAAACTGTGTTAGATATGATTAAGAGTGGGGATATTGATGCAACTGTTGCTCAGGGACAGTATAACATGGGCTATTGGTCAATGGTAATGCTGTATACACAGGCACATGAACTTTCAGATGCTGCTCTGCCAGAATTTGTAGACACAGGTGTAACGATTGTAACCAAAGATGAAGTCGATGATTATTATGTAGATTAATGAAACTATAATACCGAAGGAGTTGAAGAATAATGAAAAATTTTACTTATTATGCGCCAACAGAAATTGTATTTGGCTGTGGTTGTATTAATGGAGTAGCAGAAATTGCTAAAAGATATGGAACCAGAGCATTACTTGTTACAGAAAAGATGAGTTCGCCTGTTGCACCAGTGTTTGAAAAAGTTAAGAAGTATTTAGAAGAAGGAAATGTTAAAGTTGCACATTTTGATGGAGTTCTGCCAAATCCTACAACTGATGTGGTTACAATGGGAGCAGAAATGGCTAAGAAATTTCATGCAGAAGTTGTAATTGGAGTAGGAGGCGGTTCCTCAATGGATACTGCAAAGGCAATCGCTGTTGAGGCAACGCATCCAGGTACTGCATGGGACTATAACTGTCACACTGATGGTCCAACAGAAGCTACATTACCAATCATTGCAATTAGTACAACTGCTGGAACAGGTTCACAGTTGACACAGTGTGCAGTTATTACAAAAACTGCTGATAAAGACAAGTCAGCAATCTGGCATAAAAATATTTTTCCCAAAGTAGCTATTGTAGATCCAGAGGCAACTGCTAGTATGCCAAAATCAGTTACTGCTCAGACCGGATTTGATGCCTTTTGCCATAATTTTGAGGCATATTTATCAGTAAATACAAGTCCAATTGTAGAAACTTTAGCATTAGATGCAATCAGAACAGTTGTAGAGTATTTGCCAAGGGCGATTGAAGATGGTAAGGATATGGAAGCAAGAGCAAAAATGTCTTATGCAGACTCTTTAGGTGGATATACAAACTCTAATGCTGGAGTGACACTTCCACATGGGTTAGGAATGCAGGTGGGTGGACATTGTCCACATGTAACGCATGGACAGTCATTAGCTGTAATCTATCCGGAATTCACGAGATATACCTGGAAGAGTGCAAAAGAAAAGTTTGCAACTGTAGGACGAATTTTCAATCCAGCCTTAGAGAAAGTATCAGTGGAAGAGGCAGCGGAACAGTGCTGTGAAGAAATCGATAAGTTCTTGAAGAAAATTAATTTATGGATTGGATTTAAAGATCTGAATGTTACGATGCAGGATATAAGAGAGATTGCAGACTGTGGTCAGGTTCTGGGAGATTATCTAAACAATCCTAGAGTTGCAACAATTGATGAGATGTATGAAATCTTAACAGCTTGTTATGAGAGAAAATAATAGGAGTCAAATTTAAAATGAAAGAAACGGGAATTTTAAATCGAGAAATTGCAGCAGAACTGGCAAAAATGGGACACACAGATAGAATGATGATTGTGGACGCAGGTCTGGCAGTTCCGAATACAACAAAGGTGATTGATTTATCACTTTCGGTAAATGTGCCGACAGTGATAGATGTGTTAGAAGAGGTTTTAAAACATTTTTCTGTAGAGAAAATTATCTATTCAAAAGCAACCTCAGAAGTGAGTCCTACAAGAGAAAAAGAGTTTTTAAATCACTTTAATGATGATGTAGAAGTTGAAGTAGTTGATCATCCGGTGTTAAGAGATCAGATAACAAGAGATGTAAAATTTGTTATTCGTACTGGGGATTTTACTGCAAATTCGAATATTGTTTTGGTTTCAGCGGGAGGACCACGCTGGTATTGTGAGAGAGGAGAAACAAAATGAAGGGCAAAATGTTACAACAGGTTATGACACAGCCGGGTGTGATTGAGTTTAATGAAATCGATATTCCTACCATATCAGACAATGAAGTCCTGATAAAAATTATGAAGATTGGAATCTGTGGCTCTGATATTCATGTATATCATGGTGAACATCCATTTACTTCCTATCCAGTCACACAGGGACATGAAGTGTCAGGAGAAATCGTTGAAATTGGTTCTGGAGTGACAGAGTTTAAAGTGGGACAGAAGGTGACAATTCAGCCACAGGTAGTATGTGGAGAATGTTATCCTTGCAGACATGGAAAATATAATCTGTGTGAAGAATTAAAAGTAATGGGATTCCAGACAACTGGAGTTGCGTCAAAGTATTTTGCAGTGGATGTAAAAAAAGTAACTGCTTTGCCAGATAATATGGGATTCGATGAAGGTGCAATGATTGAGCCACTGGCAGTAGCAGTACATGCAGTAAATCGTATTGATAAAATAAAAGGGATGAGAATTGCTGTTTTAGGAGCCGGACCAATAGGTATTCTGGTAGCACAGGTTGCCAAAGGATTAGGGGCAGAAAGTGTTATGATTACAGATATTAGTGATATTCGCCTGGAAAAAGCAAAAGAATGTGGTGTGGATTTTTGTGTAAATACTAAAAATCATGACTTTGGCAATGCGATGTTAGAATGCTTTGGACCAGATAAAGCAGACGTGATCTATGATTGTGCAGGAAACAATATTACGATGGGACAGGCTATTAAATACGCTCGAAAGGGAAGCACTATAATTCTGGTTGCTGTATTTGCAGGAATGGCACAGGTTGATCTGGCTGTATTGAATGATCATGAATTAGACTTAAATACAACTATGATGTATCGTAATGAAGATTATCTGGAGGCAATTCGACTTGTTGCTGAGGGTAAGGTTGCCCTGAAACCTCTTATTTCTAAACATTTTGCATTTAGAGATTATCTTAAGGCATATCAGTATATAGATGAAAACAGAGAAACAACCATGAAAGTACTTATTGATGTTCAGGCTTAATAATACTAAAATGGTAATATTAGCAGAAGAGACAGTTATATTCAAAAAACTGTAAAAGCCTGTCAATACCTTCCATTGTGGAAAGATATATCCATGATGGAAGGTATTTTTGTGTATAAATACTTGCATTAAAAAAATAATGTATGCTATTGTACAAGCAGGAAATATATAAGGAGGCGGTTTTTCAATGAATATAACAATGCTTGGAACTGGAAACGCAATGGTCACGGAGTGTTATAACACATGTTTTGTGCTTGAAGATGGGGATAAACATCTCCTTGTGGACGGCGGGGGTGGAAACACGCTGCTTCGTCAGCTGAAGCAGGCTGGTTTTGACTGGAAAGATATGAGAGAAATTTTCGTGACTCACAAACATGTGGACCATCTTATGGGAATCATCTGGATGATCCGTATGATCTGCCAGAATATGAAACAGGGTCAGTATGAGGGCGAAGCCTGGATCTACGGACATGATGAAGTCATCAGTCTGCTGAAAGATTTTGCGGAGAAGCTTTATCCGGCGAAACAGACCTGCTTTATCGGAGACCGCCTGCATCTGGTGGTTGTAAACGATGGTGAAGAAAGAGAACTGATTGGACATAAGGTGACATTTTTTGATATACAGTCTACCAAGGCAAAACAATACGGCTTCTGCATGGAGATGGGAAATGGCGAAAAGCTTACCTGTTGTGGTGACGAGCCGTATAACGAATGTGAGAAAAAATATGCCGAAAACAGTAAATGGCTGCTTCATGAGGCCTTCTGTCTTTATGATCAGGCAGATATATTCCATCCGTATGAGAAGCATCATTCTACAGTTAAAGATGCAAGTGAACTGGCAGAACAGCTGGGCGTAAAGAATCTGCTTCTTTATCATACCGAAGATAAAAACATTGCCCGCCGAAAAGAATTATATACAGAAGAAGGAAAGAAATATTTCAGCGGAAATCTGTACGTTCCGGAGGATCTGGAAAAAATAGAATTATAATCTATGGTAGCACTGAAAGACTTTCTATTGAATAATAAAGCTGAGGTGATCAGAATGAGTATATTCGAATACGACAAAGAAAAAGAAGAAAAGAAACTGAGACAGGCGGAATATGAATTTGGCATGCAGGAAGGAATTCTTCACACTTGTGAGAGATTAGGCCTCACTCCTGGGCAGACAATCCAACAGCTAAGCGAAGGTCTTAAAATCTCAACAAAAGAAGCTGAATGGATTTATAAAGACTTCGCAAAAAATAAATAAAAATATCATTACACCCACCCAAAGAAATCAATCTGAATTTCCAGGAGTGGGTGTTTTTTGCTTCTTTTCCGCACCTGCAAATCTTGCAGTTTTCCCCCATCTATGGTATGGTATTACAGTATATGATTATATAGAAAGAAGGTGAAGCTGTGGTTGAATTAGATCAGTTCAAGAGTATTCTTGCAACATACACAGAACCATTAGTGGAAGTGAGGGATTCACTTTGACCTCGCTAACAAAGAGCAGAGGGTTGAAGAATTAGAGCGTGAAATGGAAGCGCCGGATTTCTGGGATAATGCAGAAGTTTCCCAGCAGAAGATGAAAGAACTCAAGAGCATGAAGGACGATATGGAAATCTATCACAGTCTGGAAACCC
This sequence comes from uncultured Blautia sp., assembly GCF_934372025.1. Taxonomy (GTDB): domain Bacteria; phylum Bacillota; class Clostridia; order Lachnospirales; family Lachnospiraceae; genus Blautia_A. Next base: position 76,908 of record NZ_CAKROJ010000001.1, on the reverse strand, counting down.
AGATGGAAGATATGGAGACCATGATCGAGATGGGCTATGAGGAAAATGATCCGGAAATCATTCCGGAGATTCAGGAGATGCTGGATGAGTTCCAGAAGAATTTTGACAGTATTCGTGTCAAAACTTTATTATCAGGAGAATATGACAGTGAAAATGCGATTATCAAGCTGAATGCCGGAGCAGGCGGAACAGAAGCCTGTGACTGGTGTGGAATGCTTTATCGTATGTACAGCCGTTGGGTTGACCGTAAAGGTTTTACTATGGAAGTTCTGGATTATCTGGATGGAGATGAAGCAGGTGTCAAGTCTGTTACATTCCAGGTAAATGGAGAGAATGCCTATGGTTATCTGAAGTCTGAGAAGGGCGTACATCGTCTGGTTCGTATTTCACCGTTTAATGCTGCCGGTAAACGTCAGACATCGTTTGTGTCCTGTGATGTTATGCCGGATATTAAGAAGGATCTGGATGTTGAGATCAATGATGATGATATCCGTATTGATACCTACCGAAGCAGTGGTGCCGGTGGACAGCATATCAATAAAACTTCATCCGCGATCCGTATTACGCATTTCCCTACAGGAATCGTAGTACAGTGTCAGAATGAACGTTCTCAGCATATGAACAAAGACAAAGCAATGCAGATGCTGAAAGCAAAGCTGTATCTTCTGAAACAGCAGGAGGCAGAAGCAAAGCTTTCTGGTATCCGTGGTGAAGTTACGGATATTGGCTGGGGAAACCAGATCAGATCTTATGTTATGCAGCCATATACTATGGTAAAAGATCACAGAACAAGTGAAGAAACAGGTAATGTAGATGCCGTTCTTGATGGAGATATTGATCCATTTATTAATGCATATCTGAAATGGATCGCGCTGTCCAACAAACCAGCAGAACAGCAGTAACAAATATCCATTTTCAGCCTGCTGTAAAACGCAAAAAATCCTTGCAGAGCGTGGGATGGTATGGTAACATATCCCTCGTAGGGGAACACGTGTCCTTTAAATACGGACATTCCCTGAGAGGGATATATTACAGAAAGATAATGATTCAGCAGGAACAGGAAGATTGGAATGGATAAAATAGCAGAGAAAAAAAAGTATTTTGTAGTCAGGGAGCGGGCAGTTCCGGAAGTGTTGTTGAAGGTGGTACAGGCAAAACGTCTGCTTGATTCAGGCAGAGCGCAGACTGTACAGGATGCAGCAGAACAGACCGGTATCAGTCGAAGCTCCTTTTATAAATATAAGGATGATATTTTTCCTTTTCATGAGGAAGCAAGAGGAAAGACCATTACTTTCATTATTCAGATGGATGATGAACCGGGACTTTTATCTGTGGTACTTCAGACCATTGCACATTTTCATGGAAATATTCTTACGATCCATCAGAGTATTCCAATCAATGGAATTGCAACTCTTACACTCAGTGTGGAAATTCTTCCGGGTGAGGGGGATGCAGAGGCCATGGTCGAGGATATTGAGAGTCGGGAGGGCATTCACTATCTGAAGATCCTTGGAAGAGAATAAATAACTACTATAGGCAGAGACATTACACAGGAGGAAGATATGGTTAATATTGCGGTATTAGGATACGGTACAGTTGGAAGTGGTGTTGTAGAGGTTATCAATATCAATCATGAAATTATCAATAAGCGTGCAGGACAGGAGATCAATATTAAATACGTTCTTGATCTGAGAGATTTTCCAGGCGATCCGGTTCAGGATGTTCTGGTTCATGATTATGAGATTATAGCAAATGATCCGGAAGTAGACATCGTAGTAGAAGTTATGGGTGGTATTGAGCCGGCATATACTTTTGTAAAGAGAGCTCTGGAATCAGGTAAAAGTGTCTGCACATCCAACAAGGCTCTGGTTGCGAAACACGGTCCGGAATTGATGGAAATTGCCAAAGCGAAGAATATCAATTTTATGTTTGAGGCAAGCTGTGGTGGCGGAATTCCGATCATTCGTGCCTTAAATGAATCTCTGACAGCAGATGAGGTCGATGAGATCACAGGTATCCTGAACGGAACTACAAATTATATGATGTTCAAGATGGCAACAGAAGGCTCTGACTTTGATGTGGTTCTCAAAGAAGCGCAGCAGAAGGGCTACGCTGAGGCTGATCCGACTGCAGATGTAGAAGGCTACGATGCATGCCGTAAGATTGCAATTCTGTCCTCTCTTGCTTATGGAAAATTCCTTAATTATGAGGATGTTTATACCGAAGGCATCACAAAGATCACACCGGAAGATATGGCATATGCGGAAGAACTTGGAATGACGATCAAACTCCTCGGAACCAGCCGCAAACTGGGGGAGGACTCTTATTCTGCACTTGTGGCACCATTCCTGGTTGGCCAGAAAAATCCTCTGTACGGTGTAAATGATGTATTTAATGCAGTCTTTGTGCATGGAAATATGCTTGGGGATGCAATGTTCTATGGCAGTGGTGCCGGTAAGCTTCCAACTGCAAGTGCAGTAGTTGCCGATGTAGTTGAGGAGGCTAAGAATCTTCACAATACTGTTGCAACAAACTGGTCAAATGAGCCTATGACTCTCAGACCGATGGATGAAGTTGAAGGCAGATTTTTTGTCAGAATCAAAGGTGTTACACCTGAGCAGGCAGAAGCTGTATTCGGAAATCTTCAGATCGTTAAAGTTGCAGAACTTCCGGAGGAATTTGCTTTTATTACAGCAAACATGACTCAGGGAGAATATAAAGAAAAAATCAGTAAACTGAATGGTGAAGTGATCACGATGATCCGTGTGAAAGACTGATCGGTGTCATTCGCTGACAGATAATATTATAACAATTATATTCCGGGAGGAAGATATGTTAATAGTAAAGAAATTCGGAGGAACATCTGTAGCCAACAAAGAGCGTATCTATAATGTTGCAAACAGATGTGTCGAAGAATACCAAAAAGGAAATGACGTGGTGGTCGTTCTCTCAGCAATGGGAAAATACACAGATGAACTGATCTCCATGGCAACAGATATTAATGAAAAACCGCCGAAAAGAGAGCTGGATATGCTTCTTACGATCGGAGAGCAGATGTCTGTATCTCTGATGTCTATGGCATTTAATAAACTGGGAGTTCCTGCAGTGTCCCTGAATGCATTTCAGGTGGCTATGCACACAACGAGCGTACACGGAAATGCCCGTATCAAGAGAATTGATACTGAGCGTATCCGCAGAGAACTTGAGAATCGCAAGATTGTTGTGGTTACAGGATTCCAGGGTGTTAATAAATACGATGACTACACAACTCTGGGAAGAGGCGGTTCAGATACGACTGCAGTTGCTCTTGCAGCAGCTCTTCATGCAGATGCCTGTGAAATCTATACAGACGTTGATGGAGTTTATACAGCAGATCCGCGTAAAGTTCCGAAGGCACGTAAGCTGAAAGAAATCACATATGATGAAATGCTTGACCTTGCAACGCTTGGAGCAGGAGTGCTTCATAACCGATCTGTAGAGATGGCTAAAAAATACGGCGTACCGCTTGTGGTACGTTCCAGTCTGAATAACAGTGAAGGAACTGTCGTAAAGGAGGAAGTTACAGTGGAAAGAATGCTGATCAGTGGTGTTGCACTTGATACAGATGCAGTCAGAATTGCCGTTATCGGTCTGAAAGACATACCGGGTGTGGCTTTTAAATTATTTGATGTTCTTGCTAAACAGCATATTAACGTTGATGTTATCCTGCAGTCTATCGGACGTGCGGGTACAAAGGATATTTCTTTTACAGTAGATGGCAAAGATCTGGATGATGCTATGGCAGTTCTTGAAGAACATAAGGCAAGACTTGGTTATCAGGAACTTCATTCAGAAAGAAATATTGCCAAGCTTTCTATTGTTGGAGCAGGTATGATGAGCAATCCGGGTGTTGCAGCGAAGATGTTTGAAAGTCTTTACAATGAAGGCGTCAACATCAATATGATCTCAACATCTGAGATTCGTGTGACTGTTCTGATCAATGAAAAAGATGGCGTAAAAGCCATGAACGCAGTACATGATGCATTTAATCTTGCAGATTAAAAATACAAATTCCATCTTTGGACATCCGGAGGTGGAATTTTTGTCTGATGTCCGTAAAACGGGCAGATAGGAGAAAATAAGAAAAATGAATACGGGTGATAGAAAATACTGGAAGTCTTATGCAAAAAGAAATCTCAGTGGAAATTGGGGAATTGCCATCGCCGCAATGCTGGCAGTTGCAGCAGTTAATCTTGTCGGAAATATTTTTGCAGTGAAACTGTTTCCGGGAGACACCGTGCTGCCGCTTGTGCTGAGTGAGATTTTTGTTTTTGTTGTATCTTTGATTGGAATGATCTTCAGCACCGGTTACAGCTATATGCTGTTGAATATCTGCAGAGGCAGAGAATATAAACTGGGAAATCTGTTGTATATGTTTCATAATCAGCCGGACAGAGTGCTGGTTGCAGGACTTGTTGTAGCATTACTTAATGCATTGGCACAGATTCCTTTTTACTATGTAACCTATATGGTGGATCCGGGAAGTACAATGGAAGGTATGCTGCACTGGTACCAGCTGCTTCTCGGAGCGTGGCTCATTGCAATGGTGCTCAGCGTTATTTTGACTGTTCCGTTTGCACTGACATTCTATTTCCTTGCGGATAATCCGGAAATGGGAGGAATAGAAGCATTAAAAGTAAGTATGCATGCAATGAAAGGACATATCTGGCAGTATCTGATGTTGGAGCTGAGCTTTGTACCACTGTTTTTCCTTTCAATACTTACACTCTATATAGGTCTGCTGTGGCTGGTGCCATATATGCAGTTTTCTGAGACTGCGTTTTATATGTATGTGACAGGGGAACTGGATCAGCAGAAACAGGCACATGACAGAGGCGAGAGAGAAAAAATCGAGCAGTGTCTTAGCAGGGATCAGGAAGAAACAGAGGAATTGACGAAACAGAATAAAGATGACTATAATTCTGAGGCATAAAAGCATGCCGAGGCATTCTTGAAATAAATATGCATGATAAAGGAGATACAATGGATATTATTCAGGTAATAACGAAAGAATTAAATGTGGAAAAATGGCAGGTGGAAGCAGCAGTCAAACTGATCGATGAAGGCTGTACCATACCGTTTATTTCCCGATATCGTAAAGAAGCAACAGGATCCTTAAACGATGAACAGCTTCGTGCACTTCATGAGAGACTGACTTATCTCAGAAATCTGGAAGATAAGAAAAATCAGGTACTTGGAAGTATTGAAGAGCAGGGAAAACTGACAGCAGAATTGAAAAAACAGATTCTGGATGCTCAGACATTGGTCGTAGTGGAAGACCTTTACCGTCCGTTCCGTCCGAAACGTCGTACACGCGCAATTATTGCAAAAGAAAAGGGACTGGAACCGCTGGCAAATATTATCATGCTTCAGATGACTGACAAGGCGATTGAAGAAGAGGCAAAAGCTTTTATATCTGAAGAAAAAGGTGTAGAAACAGCTGCCGATGCAATCAATGGCGCAAAAGACATTATTGCAGAACACATTTCAGATGAGGCAGATTATCGAATATATCTTCGTAAACTGACTATGGACAGAGGCTCTGTTGCTTCTGCAGCTAAGAAGCCTGAAGAATCTTCTGTTTACGAAATGTATTATGAATTTGAAGAGCCGATCAAAAAGCTTGCCGGACACCGTGTGCTTGCACTGAACCGTGGTGAAAAAGAAAAAATCCTTACAGTTAAGGTTAATGCACCGGAAGAGGAAGCTATGGGATGGCTTCAGAAACAGGTTATCACAAGAGACAACCCGATCACAAAACCAATCCTTCGTGAAGTAGTTGAGGACAGCTACAAGCGTCTGATCGCGCCTGCAATCGAGAGAGAAATCAGAAGTGACCTGACGGAAAAAGCTGAAGATGGCGCGATCCATGTATTTGGAAAGAACCTGGAACAGCTTCTGATGCAGCCTCCAATTGTAGGTAAGGTAGTTCTTGGATGGGACCCTGCTTTCCGTACTGGATGTAAGCTGGCTGTTGTAGATGAGACGGGTAAGGTTCTTGATACAACTGTTATTTATCCGACAGCGCCGACGAATGATGCAAAGATCCGTGCTTCAAAAGAAACCCTTAAAAAGCTGATCAGAAAGTACAATGTTTCTCTGATTTCTCTTGGAAATGGAACTGCATCCAGAGAATCTGAGCAGATTATTGTAGAACTTCTGAAAGAGATTCCGGAGAAGGTTCAGTATGTGATCACAAATGAGGCCGGAGCATCTGTATATTCTGCAAGTAAGCTTGCAACAGAGGAATTCCCGAACTTTGATGTAGGACAGAGAAGTGCAGCTTCTATCGCAAGACGTCTGCAGGATCCGCTGGCCGAGCTTGTAAAGATTACTCCGCAGTCTATCGGTGTAGGGCAGTATCAGCATGATATGAACCAGAAGAAGCTTGGAGAAGCTCTGAGTGGGGTTGTAGAAGACTGTGTAAATAAAGTCGGTGTGGATCTGAATACTGCATCTGCATCTCTTCTGGAATATATTTCCGGTATCAGTAAAGCAATTGCAAAGAATATTGTTGCATACCGTGAAGAGAATGGACGATTTGAGAGTCGTCGTGAACTTCTTAAGGTTGCCAAGCTTGGTCCGAAAGCTTTTGAACAGTGTGCAGGTTTTGCTCGTATCACAGGTGGTAAAAATCCTCTGGATGCTACCAGTGTTCATCCGGAAAGCTATGAGGCGGCGCAGAAGGTTCTTGAGAAGCTTGGCTATAAACCAGAAGATATTACTGGTGGTAAACTGAGCGGTATTTCCAGACAGATCAAGAATTATAAGAAACTGGCTGAAGAGCTTGGAGTAGGCGAACCGACTCTGCGTGATATTGTGAAAGAGTTGGAGAAACCGGCACGAGATCCTCGTGATGAGATGCCGAAACCGGTTCTGCGTACAGATGTACTGGATATGAAGGACCTCAAAGAAGGTATGGTTCTTAAGGGAACCGTACGTAATGTTATTGACTTTGGTGCATTTGTGGATATTGGAGTGCATCAGGATGGGCTTGTGCATATTTCTGAGATGACGGAGAGATTTATCAAGCATCCGCTGGAGGCAGTGTCCGTTGGGGATGTTGTGGATGTGAGAGTGATTGGAGTGGATTTGAAGAAGAAGCGAATCAGCTTGTCCATGAAGGGAATCAAATAAAGCAGGGAAAAAAATAAATGACGGGCTTGCAGATAGGATGAATGTAGCGTAAGAGGAGGATGTGTGTGCAGGATGAATGTGCATGAATTCCTGAAACGGCTTCATCGCCCGGAAATACTAAGAATATACCCCGTCTGTTAAAAACATGAATCAAAAGTGCATAACTCGCCTGACGGCTCAGACAATGCACTTTATGCTTCATAACACAGACTGGATATATTCAAGTATTTCTACGGACGATTGCAGAGGTTTCTGGGAATTCATGCACATTATACCTGCCATTCAGCATACCGATATTTACGCATATATTCATCCTATCTGTAGCCCGTTTTTACGTTTTTGCCAGCTTTATAAAAGATCCCCTTGATCTGGACGGCGCTATTTGCAGTGTCGTATGTGTGACAGAAACCGGATTAAGCCCATCCAAAGCACGCCGTCGATTTCCTGCTCTTTGCTATAGCCTTCTGCGGCGTGTGGTCGGGCTCCCTCCGGGAAGGAGGCAGCTGAGCGAGATGGGGGAGGAATGTAAAGATAAAATATTTATAATTTAAAATAGACTTAAGGATATTATTGAAAATACTATTAGAAATTTTATAGAAGTACTTGAGATATTTGTCTTATTACAAGCATAAGAATACTTTTTGTTTCAAATATAAATAAATATATTTCAGCTTACAGCAACTAAAAAAGATATATGATTAATTCAACATCTGCAAGAATCCTGGAAGTTCTTAGGAATGTTCCGAGTGTGTTATTCATAAAAATCACACTGTCTGAGCGTCAGCGAGTTTGTGATTTTTATGAATGCATTTAACACGAGGGTTATTCCTTAGTACTTCCGGATGATGAAGCCGTTGAAAAATCATATATCTTTACTTAGTTGCGTAAATGATGAACCATATCTTTAGTGCTTGCGTAAAAGAAAAATCATATATCTTTTACTAAATCCCCATCTCAGCTCAGCAGAGCAGAATCATTGGAAAACTCCTGTCCGCTGGCCTTCTCAAACTGATCCAGCAGATTCCTTACCGTCAGTTTCTTCTTCTCTTCTCCCTGAATATCCAGGATGATCTTTCCTTCCATCATCATGATCAGGCGGTTTCCGTGAGTGATAGCATCCTGCATATTATGAGTGATCATCATAGTTGTCAGGTGATCGCGGTTTACGATCATCTCAGTGATTTCAAGGACCTTGGCGGCTGTTTTCGGGTCAAGGGCTGCAGTATGCTCATCGAGGAGCAGAAGCTTTGGCTTCTGAAGTGTTGCCATCAGAAGAGTAAGTGCCTGGCGCTGTCCACCGGAGAGGAGTCCGACTTTGGAAGTAAGACGATCTTCCAGTCCAAGGCCAAGAATTTTCAGAAGTTCTTTGTATTCTTCACGTTCTTTCTTTGTGATTCCAGATTTCAGGAAACGTGTTTTGCCGCGACGTTTAGCGAGGGCAAGGTTTTCTTCGATTCCCATTGTAGCAGCAGTTCCTGTCATAGGATCCTGGAATACACGTCCAAGGTAAGCAGCTCTTTTGTGCTCAGATAATTTTGTAACATCAATTCCGTCAATGATGATCTGGCCTTCGTCGACCATCCATGTACCTGCAACTGCGTTCAGCATAGTGGATTTACCGGCACCATTACCACCGATAACGGTAACAAAATCACCTTCGTTCAGTGTGAGGTTCAGACCATTCAGAGCAACTTTCTCATTAATGGTTCCAGGATTAAATGTTTTATATATATTCTTAAGTTCGAGCATTATTTGTTACCTCCACGTTTTACTGGTTTGGAAAAATATTTTGCTTTCCAGTATGGAACAGCAAGGAAGACTGCAACAACAAGTGCGGACAGCATCTTCAGAAGGTCGGTATCGATTCCCATCCAGATAACTGTCTGGAGTACCAGATAGTAGAGGATAGAACCAAAAGCAACGCTGAGAAGACGGAGAGCAAAGTTACGGAAGATTTTTCCAAAGATTGCCTCACCGATGATAACTGCAGCAAGACCGATTACGATAGCACCACGTCCCATATTGACATCGGCAAATCCCTGGTACTGTGCAAGGAGAGCACTGGAAAGTGCAACCAGTCCATTGGAGATCATAAGGCCAAGTACTTTACATACATCCGTATTGATTCCCTGTGCGCGGGACATATTTGGATTACATCCGGTAGCACGGAGTGAACATCCAAGTTCTGTACCGAAGAACCAGTAAAGAATCGCGATCAGAACAACGATAAAGATTGCAACGATAACAATTGTATTCTGATAAAATGGAACATTTTTTACATTACGGAGGGAAACAAGCAGATCAAATTTGTTTCCATTGACTGCCTGGTTTGCTTTTCCCATGATTTTAAGGTTGGCAGAGTAAAGACCAAGCTGAGTCAGGATTCCGGCAAGGATTGCAGGGATTCCCATGAAGGTGTGAAAGATACCTGTAGCAAGACCGGCAAGCATTCCAGCTCCGGTAGCAGCAAGCATAGAAACCCAGACACTGTGGCCGCTCATCAGCATCATAACGCAGACCGCACCACCTGTACACATGGTGCCATCAACGGTAAGGTCAGCTACATCGAGGATACGGAAGGTGAGGTAAACACCAATTGCCATAATTCCCCAGATCAGACCCTGCGCAGCAGCGCCTGGAAGTGCATTGATTAAAGTAAGAATATTCATTTTTCAGTTCCTCCTGATAGCACAGAAAGCGAGAAAGGATATTTCCTTTCCCGCTGCCTGTATAAATTTGTAATGTTTGATTATTTTCGAAAATTATTCAGCCTCTTCGGTTGTTTCCTCTTCAGCTGTCTCGTCTGTTGCTGCATCATCATCAGAAGCTTCTTCTTCGTCTGCACCGATTGCTACATAATCATCCGGAACTTCAATACCGAGTTCTTCACAGATTTCCGGGTTGTATTCTTTTGTGAACTGTGGAGCATATTCAATTGGCATTTTGGAAATATCTTCACCATCTACAAGAACTTTGAGAGCCATTTTACCGGTAGCAACACCGAGGTCATAGTAGTTGATGGAAAGTGTAGCAACACCGCATCCTTCACAGATACCTTCCTCACCTGCGATTACCGGAACTTTTTCCGGAAGACAGATATTGTTGATGATCTCTGTATTGGAAGCAACAGTATTATCAGTCGGAACATAGATCACATCGCTCTCAGAAGCTGCTGTTGTAGCAACGGAAGAGAGGTCGTTGGAATCTGAGAATGCATAATAAGTACATGTGTATCCTAATTCTTCAAGAGCTGCTTTAACGGTATCAACCTGATACTGAGAATTGGCTTCTGCTGAGCAGTAGATAAGACCAACATTTTTTGCATCCGGGAAGAGCTCGTTGAGCATTGCAGCCTGATCATCAAGTGGAGCAAGGTCTGAGGTACCGGAAATGTTTCCGCCAACAGTTCCATCGAAATCATCCAGGTCAAGTGCTACACCGTATTCTGTAACAGCTGTACCAAGAATCGGGATATCAGATGTTCCTGCTGATGCTGCCTGAAGTGCAGGTGTAGCGTTTGCAAGAATCAGATCAACGTTTTTAGAAACAAAGTCGGTGATGATTGTGGAACAGGTGTTGGAATCACCCTGAGCATTCTGCTCATCAAAAGTAACTTTATCGCCAAGTTCTTCAGTGATGGCATCTTTGAATCCCTGTGTTGCGGCATCAAGTGCTTCGTGCTGTACGAGCTGACAGATACCGATGTTGTATGTTTTGTCATCTGCTTTATCAGCTGCAAATACACTTACACCGTTCATGCCGACTATCATTGTTGCAGACAGAACGCCTGCTAAAATCTGCTTTTTCATATTTTAAATCCTCCTGATTTTATTGATTCATCCTCCGAATCGAATTAACTTTTTAAAGTATAACGCTTTAACGTGCAAAAGTCAAGGCGAAATATTGATTATACGAAGAAAAATAATGTAAAATAAATGCCGCATAGCGCTAACGGAAAAATGCTTTCTTATTGAAATACAAAAAAAATTAGGATGTCAAACAAATAATACGATTTTGGCAAATTTATTGACAATTTGAAGCCTGGCATGTATATTATAAGTACTTGCAAAGAGGCGTAACTAAGATAGTTGTGCCTCTTTTGTTCGGTAACAGAAGTTAGAGTAGAGAATGGAGGAAGAAGAATGAAAAAAGCATTAGCTATTGGACTTGCAGCTGCAATGGCAGTTTCTATGACTGCTCCAGTATATGCAAGTGATGCCGGTGAAGGCATTGCAAAAGAAGATCTTAAGATTGGTGCAATTTATATCGGTGATGAGAACGAAGGCTACACAGCAGCTCATATGGCAGGTATTGATGAGATGGTTGAAAAGCTTGGTCTTGATGATTCTCAGGTAATCGAGAAAACTCTTATCGGTGAAGATGAAGGATGCTATGATGCAGCAGCAGACCTTGCAGATCAGGGCTGCCAGATTATCTTTGCAAACAGCTTTGGACATGAAACCTATGTTCTTGAGGCAGCAGGAGAATATCCGGATGTACAGTTCTGTCATGCAACTGGTACTCAGGCAGCATCAAGCGGACTTTCCAACATGCATAACTACTTTACAAATATTTATGAAGCTCGTTATGTATCCGGTGTTGTAGCAGGTCTGAAACTGAACGAAATGATCAAAGATGGAACAATTACAGAAGATAACTGCAAAATGGGTTATGTTGGTGCGTTCCCATATGCAGAGGTTATTTCCGGATACACATCTTTCTATCTTGGAGCAAAGAGTGTCTGCCCGTCCGTGACAATGGAAGTTAAATATACAAACAGTTGGGCAAGCTTTGACCTTGAAAAAGAATGTGCTGACGCTCTGATCTCTGACGGATGCGTTCTGATCAGCCAGCACGCAGATACAACAGGTGCTCCTACAGCATGTGAAGCAGCAGGTGTTCCATGTGTTGGATACAACGTAGATATGACATCCGTTGCACCAGACACAGCACTTACTTCTGCATCTATGGACTGGGGTGTATATTACACATATGCAGTACAGTGCATGCTTGACGGAACAGCAATCGACACTGACTGGTGCAAAGGTTTTGCTGAAGGCGCTGACAAGATCACACCACTTAATGAAAAAGTTGTAGCAGAAGGAACAGACGAAAAAGTTAAAGAAGTTGAAGCTGCACTTAGTGATGGTTCTCTTCATGTATTTGATACTTCCACATTTACTGTAGATGGCAAAGAGCTTACAACATATAAGAAAGACGGAAGTGATGTTGAATACATTTCTGATGGATATTTCCATGAATCAGAATTTGGTTCTGCACCGGCATTTGATATCGCAATTGACGGAATCACATCTATTACAGAATAAGATTTTGATCAAGCAGGGCTGCTTGTCAGCAGCTCTGCTTTTTTTCTCGTTATGCGCGCAAAGGGAGTCTCCAAAGGAGAGGCTTCTTTTGTTGTATTATGGTTGAATAAGAGGAGGAAATGATAGTGGGAGAAACGTATGCACTTGAACTCAGAGAGATTTCCAAGCGATTCGGTTCAGTCCAGGCCAATGATCATGTAGATCTCACACTGAAAAAATCTGAGATTCTTGCAATCCTTGGTGAGAACGGAAGTGGTAAGACTACTCTGATGAATATGATCTACGGAATCTATTATCCGGATGAAGGACATATTCTGGTCAATGGTCAGGAAGTGAAAATCCGCTCACCAAAAGATTCCTATGAGCTTGGAATCGGTATGGTACATCAGCATTTTAAACTGGTAGATGTACTTACAGCAGCAGAAAATATCGTACTTGGACTTCCGGGCAAAGCACGGTTAAATATGAAAAAGATCACAGAAGATATCCAGAAACTGGTCAACAAGTATGGATTTGATCTGGATCTTACTAAAAAAATCTATGAGATGTCTGTATCAGAAAAACAGACTGTAGAAATTGTTAAAATGCTGTATCGTGGCGCCAGAATCCTGATTCTGGACGAACCGACAGCAGTACTGACCCCTCAGGAGGCTGACAGACTTTTTGATATCCTGCGTAATATGAGAGATGATGGATGTTCTATCATTATCATTACCCATAAGCTGCAGGAAGTTCTTGCCCTGTCTGACCGTGTGGCAATTCTTCGTAAAGGTAAATATATCGATACAGTTGAAACTGCGCAGGCAAATGTTCAGAGCCTTTCTGAAATGATGGTTGGCGCCAAGGTTGATCTGAATATTGAGCGACCGAAGCCGGAGAACGTAAGTCCTCGTCTGGTGATCAAAGGACTGAACTGCAAGGATAAAGATGATGTTAAAACTCTGGACGATATTGATCTGACTGTAAACAGTGGAGAAATCCTTGGTATTGCCGGTATTTCCGGAAGTGGACAGAAAGAACTTCTGGAATCAATCGCGGGTCTGCAGGATGTGGAGAGTGGTTCTATCCGCCTTCTCGATGACAATGGTGGAGGAATGGAACTTTCCGGAATGGACTCCATCTCTATCAATGAGGCAGGAATCAGTCTTGCATTTGTTCCAGAAGACCGTATTGGTATGGGACTTGTCGGCGATATGGATATGACTGACAATATGATGATCCGAAGCTACCGTAACGGAAAGGGACCTTTCCTTGAACGTAAGGCACCGAAAGCACTGGCAGAGAAAATTAAAGATCAGCTGGAAGTTATGACTCCGAGTATTTCTGCTCCGGTTCGTCAGATGTCCGGTGGTAATGTTCAGAAGGTTCTGGTTGGCCGTGAGATCGCTCAGAATCCTAAGGTGCTTCTTGTAGCATTCCCAACCAGAGGTGTTGATATCAATACTTCTCATGTTATTTATCAGCTTCTCAATGAACAGAAGAAAAAAGGCATTGCAGTCGTCTGTGTAATTGAAGATCTGGACGTGGTACTGGAACTCTGTGACCGTATTGCAGTACTTTGCGGCGGCAGAATCAGCGGTGTGGTTGACGGAAGAACAGCAACCAAAGATGGAATCGGACTTCTCATGACGAAACATGAAAAAGGAGGGGCTGTCAATGAATAAAGAACCTTTCTTACAGGTAAGTAAAAGAAGAAATAAAGCCAGCTGGCAGGAAAGACTCCTGATTCGTTTTATTGCACTGATCCTTGCACTGATCGTGTGCGGTGCAGTGATCGTGGCACTTGTTAAAATGAATCCGGTAGATGTATACAAAGCAATCTGCGATGGAGCAATCGGTTCCGAACGCCGTTTGTGGCAGACAATACGTGATACTATGGTTCTCCTGTGTATTTCCATTGGTCTGGCTCCTGCATTTAAAATGAAATTCTGGAATATCGGTGCAGAAGGTCAGATACTGGTTGGTGGAGCCTGTTCCGCAGCAGTGATGATCTATGCAGGTGATAAAATGTCACCGGTGATCTTACTGATCGTTATGTTTATTGCAAGTGCACTTGGCGGCATGATCTGGGGTATGATCCCGGCGGTATTCAAAGCATACTGGAATACAAACGAAACACTTTTTACTCTGATGCTGAACTATGTTGCCATGCAGGTGGTTACATATTGTATTGTTTTCTGGGAAAATCCAAAAGGATCCAATACAGTTGGTATTATCAACCAGGCAACACAGGCCGGATGGCTTCCTCAGCTGTTCGGACAGAAATATGGATGGAACGTTCTGATTGTTTTGATTCTGACAGTAGGAATGTTTGTTTACCTGAAATACTGCAAACAGGGTTACGAGATTGCAGTAGTCGGTGAAAGTGAAAATACTGCAAGATATGCCGGTATCCATGTAAAAAGAGTTATCATTCGTACCATGGCTATCTCCGGAGCAATCTGCGGTATTGCCGGATTTATTATCGTAAGTGGTGCAAGCCATACAATCTCCACTGCCACAGCAGGCGGCCGTGGATTTACAGCGATCATCGTTGCATGGTTATCTAAATTTAATACATTTATCATGGTTGCAGTTTCTTTTGGTATTATCTTTATGAATCAGGGAGCTGTACAGATTGCAACACAGTATGGACTGAATGAGAATGCATCCAATGTACTTCTTGGTATTATTCTGTTCTTCCTGATCGGAGCAGAATTCTTTATCAACTACAGAGTAAAGCGTACAAAGAAATAGGAGGTAGATGCAATGAGTGTACTGATAATTTTTATTCAAAAAGCAATTGTCCAGGGCATCTGTATTCTGTATGGTGCGCTTGGAGAGATCCTGACTGAGAAATCCGGTAACCTGAATCTGGGTATTCCGGGAATTATGTATATGGGCGGTATTGCCGGATTGATGGGAGCCTTTCTTTATGAAAAAGATAACCCGAATCCGAACGCATTTTTAGGTGTTCTGATATCATTTGCCTGCGCGTTTGCCTGTGCAATGATTGGTGGACTGATCTACAGTATTCTGACGATCACACTTCGTGTTAACCAGAACGTAACAGGTCTTGCACTTACTATTTTCGGAACAGGTTTTGGAAACTTCTTTGGTGGATCTATTTCCAAACTTGCTGGTGGTGTCGGACAGATTTCTGTAAAAGTAACAGGTGGTGCTTATACAGCCAAGATTCCGGGACTTTCTAAGATTCCGGTGATTGGACCTGTGATTTTTAACTATGGATTTATGACATATCTCTGCATTATCGTAGCAGTGGTAATGTCTGTGTTCCTGTTTAAAACAAGAGCCGGATTAAATCTTCGTGCGATCGGTGAGAATCCGGGAACTGCAGATGCTGCAGGTATTAATGTTATCAAATATAAATATCTTTCTACCTGTATCGGAGCAGGACTTGCAGGACTTGGCGGACTTTATTTTGTAATGGAGTACTCTGGCGGAACCTGGACAGACAATGGTTTTGGTGACCGTGGATGGCTTGCTGTTGCGCTTGTAATCTTTGCATTGTGGAAACCATTGAATGCAATCTGGGGAGCATTCCTTTTTGGAGCTCTTTATATCCTGTATCTTTATATCCCGGGACTGGGACGAAGCATGCAGGAGGTGTTTAAGGCACTGCCGTATGTGGTAACGATTATTGTACTGGTGTTTACAAGTTTTCGAAAGAAGAAGGAGCACCAGCCACCGGCGGGACTTGGATTACCGTATTTCCGTGAGGAGAGATAATAAAGGATTCCCGGTGAGTGCGGGATGTGAATAAAAAGCCAGTTGGTGAGGGCCTCCGTGATTTATCATCTGAACTTAGTTCAATTCAA
The DNA here is from genome assembly GCF_934372025.1 of uncultured Blautia sp. GTDB lineage: Bacteria > Bacillota > Clostridia > Lachnospirales > Lachnospiraceae > Blautia_A. The sequence continues at coordinate 60,587 of NZ_CAKROJ010000001.1, read as the reverse complement.
AAATTCTAAAGTATCAGGAAGTACAGAACTTTGCTAAGAACAATACAGAAAATGCTGAACTCGCATCAAAGATGCTCAGACAGCAGCATTTTCTGTATCAACGCAAAAACCTGTACATTCCGATACTTGGACGAATTTTCTCAGGCGAACCAGATTCAGTTGATAATCACCGGAGTCCTTTCCAGCTGGCATTTTCAATTCTATCCTCACTCTCACCGTACTTTATTTTAGGTAGTGGCTGACGCCACTGGCGCCAGTGGCCAGATGTTAGCGCGGAGCGCGAGCCTGTGGGGCACCCATGGCAATATAAAATTGGAAAAGAGGAGGGATATGCAATGCAGAAAATTCTGTATATTATAGTTGTATAAAATGAAAGTCTTGTTTTTGATATTCAGGGAGGGAGTTTCTATGTGCGGGACATTAAATGTCTGCGAGGCTTTCGTTATGACGTGCAGGCAAGCTGCCGCCACCAAGCTCACTGTCTGAGGCGCAGCCGAGTTTGGGCGACTGGCGGCAAATAAGCGCATGCACGGAGTAGAAAACGCAGCATTATTTAATGTCCCGCACATACAAATCCCATCCCGTAATATCACCAAATAAACTTCAATATCCGTTATCTTTAATATATAGAAAATACTTTAAGCATATCCTTTTTTCTAAAATTTATATTGCATTCTTATAAAGTTAGTTATATAATACGGATAGATAAAAGAAAATTCTTCGGGGCAGGGTGACCGACGCAGTTGGAATTCCCTACCGGCGGTAAAGTCCGCGACCCGCGTAAGGCGGCTGATCCGGTGACTGACACAAGTCAGAATTCCGGAACCGACAGTAAAGTCTGGATGAGAGAAGAACACGAATAATTCATACGTGCTCAGTACCCCGGGAAGATTATTTCCGGGATTTTTTTATGCCGCAGAAACTAATCCACCCACTAAACTTATCTGCAGCATAGCGTAGAATTTTCTTTTAGAAAAAGCTAACTATTCAGAAGATAGTATCCCGGAGGGGACTGAAGAGTTGCAAAAAAAGAATAATTCAAAAAAGGAGAGACAAGTATGAGTGAACAGGTATTAAAAAGTGGAAATGTAATGGAGAGGAGCCGTACCAGAACGATCACACAGATCGCAATGCTTGGAGCCCTCGCCGGAATATTAATGAATTTTGAATTCCCGCTCCCATTCCTGGCACCATCCTTCTATCAGCTGGATTTCTCAGAGATTCCGGTACTGGTAGGAACTTTTGCAATGGGACCGATCGCAGGTATCCTGATCGAAGTAGTAAAAGTTCTGGTGCATCTTGTAACAATGGGAACTATGACAGCAGGTGTTGGTGATTTTGCAAACTTCCTTTTTGGATGTACATTCGTTGTACCGGCAGGAATCATCTACAGACTGCATCATAACAAGAGTCGTAAACATGCCGTTATGGGAATGGCAGCAGGTACTGTACTGACAACGTTAGCAGCCTGCCTGATGAATGCATTTGTACTGCTTCCGGCATATGGTAAAGCATTTGGTATGCCGATCGAAGCATTTATCGAAATGGGATCAGCCGTACATCCTTCTGTAAACAGCCTTCTTGGTTTTGTGGCACTGATCATTGTTCCATTTAACTTATTTAAATATATTCTGATTTCTGTAATCGTATTCTTTATTTATAAAAGAATTCGTGTTATCCTTAAGGGAGACTGATTTAAGCATATCAGACAGATCGTGCAGAAAAGAGGAAACCCATGGGAAAAATTCATAATGTAGAAAAAATGACAGACAATCGTTTTGTCAATCTGTATCATGTGGATGCCACAAGCGTTCACAATACTCCGGTGTCTTATTATGTGGCATCCAGAGCCAAGGATGTTCCGGCACTAAAGCTGAAGACCGGTCGTAATGATCCAGATGGCGTGATCATTTACAGTATCTATGGAGAAAAGAAGGACAAGGTTGTTCTGGTACGCCAGTATCGCTACACATTGGGTGACTATATTTATGAATTCCCGGCAGGTCTGGTTGAACCGGGTGAGGATTTCCATGAAGGTGCAGTTCGTGAGATGTATGAAGAAACAGGTCTTAAACTGGAACCTTTGAAAGTAGATCCGGCATTTGAAAAGCCATATTTTACAACAGTAGGTATGACGGATGAATCCTGTGCAACTGTATATGGATATGCCAGCGGTGAGATCAGTAAGGCAGCACAGGAAGACAGTGAGGAGATTGAAATTGTACTCGCTGACCGTGCCGAAGTAAAACGAATCCTCAAAGAAGAACGTGTGGCAATTATGTGTGCCTATATGTTGATGCATTTTTTGAAGGATGAAGATCCATTTGAATTTTTGAACTAATTTGGAATGGATTTTGACCAAGTTGCTGTGAACGGAGTGAACAGTAACCTAATATAAGCTGAAATGTCATGACCGCTTATGTGGATTGACATTTCAGCATTTTTTTTCGATATGAATGTGAGGCGTCAAAGATGAAAAAAATAACGGAATTTTTGAGAGAGGAAGGAATCAGTCAGGAACTGATTCAGGAGGTACAGGAGTTTTCTGCGGCTTACCCAGTGAAGGAGGAGCTGAAAGGAAGGATTCCTGTGCCTCATTTTTATTATTATGGCAAAAAAGTGTGGGAGGAAGCCATGGCAGCACTTTTGTGTGGGAAAAATCTATTGCTTGCAGGTGAAAAAGCTACAGGAAAAAATGTGCTTGCAGAAAATCTTGCTGCAGTTTTCGGCCGCCCTGCCTGGGACATTTCATTTCATGTCAATATGGATGCATCTTCGCTTATCGGTACAGATACTTTCAGAAACGGGAAGGTTGAGTTCAGACCAGGTCCGATATACAGCTGTGCGAGCAGTGGCGGTTTTGGAATCCTGGATGAGATCAATATGGCAAGAAATGAAGCTCTTGCAGTTTTGCATTCTGCACTGGATTTCAGACGGGTCATAGATGTTCCTGGATATGAAAGAATAACTCTGGCAGACGATACTCGGTTTATTGCAACGATGAACTATAACTATGCAGGAACACGGGAATTGAATGAGGCACTTGCTTCAAGATTTGTAGTGATCCGCATGCCGGCACTTACACTGGAAGATCTGCAGAGACTGTTAAGAGAACAGTTTCCAGATCTTTCTTCCAAATATAATAAGCAGTTTGGATTACTTTTTATGGATATACAGAAAAAATGTGAAAGTGGAGAACTGACATCCAAGGCAATGGACCTTCGTGGACTGCTGGATGCGATCAGCCTGATGTACAGAGGAATTCCAGTCAGAGATGCTCTTGATCTTGGCGTGACGAATAAAATATTTGACAGCTATGAGCAGTCGCTGCTCAGTGATGTGATGAATGCCAGAATTCCCATGAAACTCAAAGCATCGGAGGTGTTTGATGGATGACTGGATCTTATACAGAAGTACAGAGGCGGGCAGCCAACCAGATTTGGGGAGCTGCTGCTCATTATGATTTTGAGCCAATGTTTTTGGCAATACACAGTCAGGAAAACCGGCCGGATTTTTATATGAATCTGGTCATAGGATTGGCATATAAATATTATGGCGAAAAAACACTTACAGAACTTTTTATGCAGTGGCAGGGAGATAGCCGGCAGCAGATGCTGGATGATCTGGCCTGGCTTTACATTGAGCAGATGGTTTATAAGCTTGAGAGTCCGATGAGACCGGCACTGACAGGATTGCGGAAGGATTATGCAGAAACTTTTTTTGCAGGAGAATATAAACTCTCGCGTCAGGAATGGATGAGCAAAAATCAGTTGGTATATACACTGCAGTCTGCCAGATGGAGCAGGATATCAGGAAGAAAACCTCCAATGATGACACCGTTTGAGAAAAAAATGTTTTTGGCTCTGACTCCGGAAAATAAAGTGCCGCAGAAAGAAATCGTAGAGAGACTGCTGAATATTTACAAAACTTTTCATTTGTTTGATGGGAAGCGACATCTTAGAAAACCATTAAGGCTTCATTTTACCGGTGCAGCGGCCAGGCTGCTGACTCGGATCATGCCGGCTCAACTGATAAAGACAGACCGGGTTGTGGTAATGCGTTCTTCACAGGCTGACAACGGTCAGACCGGAATTATGCAGAATAAAAGCAGCAGTCACATGATCCTAAAAAAAGAAGAAACAGATCATGCGTATATAGAAAACTGCTTTGGAAGGTCATTGTATTCAAAGCAGGAACTGGCAAGGATCGAGAATGAACTCTGCAAGGGAAATCATGCAGGCTGCCACGTCTGGTTTACAGACGGAAAATATATTCCAAAAGAGAAAATTTCAGCAGAAAATCGTTATTTAAGAGATCAGGCACAACTGCAGATGGAAAGGAACAGAACATATTATTATAAAAATCAGAAACTGCATCAGAGTATGATAACACAGCTTTCGTCACAGATAAGAAATTGTATGATGGTTCATCAGCAGCCGGATATACTGCCCGGCAGATCAGGTCGTCTGGATCCTGCGAGAGTGTGGAGAACAGAATATGTCATGGATGATCGGGTCTTTCACGCAAATTATGAAGAGAAAAAGCCCCTGTTTACAGTAGATCTTCTTCTGGATGCGTCTGCATCAAGATTACAATATCAGGAAATGATTGCTGCGCAGGGAGTGATTCTTTCGGAAAGTCTTCAGGTATGTCATATTCCAGTCAGGGTCTCGGAATTCTGCAGTGTACGAGGATATACTGTACTTCGAATCCTGAAGGTGTTTGAGGAGAAAAAGAGTGATGACGTTTTCCGATATTTTGCAACCGGGTGGAATCGAGACGGACTTGTTATGAGAGAAATGAATGAACTCCTGAGATCACATAGCGGACCGACGGACCGACATCTGCTTATTTTGCTGACGGATGCGGAACCGAATGACAGTTTTCGTATACAGCCTTCAGAGCAGTTTCTATTTGGAAAGGATTATGGAGAAGAGGCGGCTGTCAATGATACGGCAGCTGAAGTGAGGATATTGCGACGAAAGGGTATCTGCGTTTCTGCTGTAATTATGGGAACGGAGGCAGCCGCATTGAAGGCAGAAAGAATTTATGGAAAAGAATATACCAGAATACAGGAGATTGGACAGTTGGCCAGAGCAGCGGGTTTACTAATCCAGAAGGAAATCGGTAAAATTAACTCGTAAATATGATAAAAAAATAACGATGGTGTTATATAATAGACAAACAGAATTGTATACAATATTCCTGAGTATTTATAAAAAATAATAGACAAATTTAACAATAACTATTGTTTTTTAAACGAAAAGTTTTATAATAATAATTGCTAAGCAGAGTGTATGGTAAGCTGATCTACCATACTTTGACAAAATTATGACAACTGCGAAATGCAGTAGAGGGAGGGATTTAAATGATCAGTTTTATTTTATGTCTGGCTCTTTTGATTATCGGCTACTTTACCTATGGTAAGGTCGTAGATAATACTTTTGGACCGGATGATCGTGAAACCCCGGCGGTAAGCATTAACGACGGAGTGGACTATGTAGTAATGCCGCAGTGGAAACTGTTCCTTGTACAGCTTCTTAACATTGCAGGACTGGGACCTATTTTTGGTGCTATGCAAGGTGCATTGTGGGGACCTATCGTATTTCTCTGGATCACGTTTGGTACAATTTTTGCCGGCGGTGTTCATGACTACTTCTCCGGAATGATCAGCGAACGTAATTCCGGAAGCTCAGTAGCAGAATTTACAGGTAAATATCTTGGTGGTGTTATGCAGAACATCATGCGAGTATTTTCAGTGGTGCTCCTGATCATGGTTGGTACTGTTTTTGCAGTAGGTCCTGCAGGTCTTATCGTTACACTGTGTAAGAACGGAGGACTGTCAGGTGTTCTTACCACTACACTGTTCTGGCTTATTCTTATTTTGATTTATTATTTTATTGCAACCTTTATTTCAATTGATAAAATTATCGGTAAGATTTATCCGATATTTGGTCTCTGCCTGATCATTATGGCAGTAGGTGTTATCATAGGAATCTATACTAATCCAGAATTTACAATTCCTGAAATCTGGAGTCATATGTACAGTATGCATCCGGCAGGAACACCAATCTGGAGCTTTATGTTTATCACTGTAGCATGTGGCGCAATCTCAGGTTTCCATTCTACACAGTCACCATTGATGGCTCGTTGTATGAAGAGTGAGAAGCAGGGACACTTTGTATTTTACGGTGCAATGGTTGCTGAGGGTATCATAGCACTGATCTGGGCAGCAGCCGGATGTGCTCTTTATGAAGTTACAGGCGGACTGAATACAGGTCTTGCAGAAGTTCTTTCCGGTGGCCAATCAGCAGCAATCTATGATGTATGTTCCAAGACAATGGGTGGTATTGGTATTGCACTTGCAATGATCGGTGTTGTTGTATGTCCGATTACCTCAGGTGATACGGCTTTCCGTTCAGCAAGACTTACTCTGTCAGACTGGTTCCATATTGATCAGGGAAGATATGCTAACAGACTGAAACTTTGTATTCCGGTTCTTGGTGTTGGTGCGGTTCTTGGTATTGGTAATGCAGTTGGTGCAATTGATTATACAGTTATCTGGCGTTATTTCAGCTGGACTAACCAGACACTTGCAATGATCGTTCTCTGGGCAGCATCTATGTATCTGGTAAGTGAAAAGAAAAACTTCTGGATCACGGCAGTTCCGGCAACCTTTATGAGTGCTGTTTCCAGTACATATTTCATTCTTGCACCGGAATGTCTCGGAGGTCTTATCAATTCCAAAACGGCAGAAGGCGCAGTTGTTTATAACACAGCCGTAGCTTATCCGATTGGTATTATTTTTGCAGTTGTACTTCTTGTTATTTTCCTTTGTGCAGCAAAAAAACGTACAGCTGCCTGAAACTATTATAAGTGAGGCTTGATATTATGATTTTTAAACCACATCCACTTAGTACAGCGCATCTTCCTGCACTGGAACTTGAAGAAGACAAAAAATCCTGTCGAAAGATAGGACCCTGTGGGGTTGGAAAGAAAGCAATTTATCTGAATAGCTTTTATATAGACAGGTGTTACTATATTCCTTTTGCAGCAGTCAGACGTGTTTTTAAACGCGTGGCTATGAGTAAGGGCGGATTTTCCGGAAGAGGCGTGTTTGCAAGTATTCCTTATCTGGTTGTGGAGTTTGATGATGGACAGCAGAAACAATGTAATTTCAAATACGAAAATCAGGTAGATGAGCTTCTCAAACTGCTGTCAGCTGAACAGCCACAGATACGGCTGCTCAGCGAGGCAGCAGAAACAAAGCTGGAAAAGCAGAAAACGGAAAAGGAACGGGAACTGCGTTCCAGACCTGAATTGACACCTCAGACCGAGAAAGCTGTAAGGAAACTTGAAAGAGCTGTTGAGTATCTGGAACAGAAACCGCAGTTAAGCGAGAACTTAAGCAGAGCTGCAGGAAGACGGCGAAATTATCAATGTACAAGTCCTAGTTATCGCTGGGTGGCGATGGCAATCACTACGCTTGGATTTGTGGCAGTTGCAGCTGGAATTTATTCATTTATTGTACATAATGATTTTGCAGTATATTTCATCCTGTTTGGTATTGCAGCTGTGTTTACTTTTGCAGGCTTTAGTGTTTTACCCACTGCCCGTAATAATCGAAAAGCAATTATGAGTATGGATGAACAGGCAAGGCTGCAAATGGAAGAGTATATTAAAGGTTATCCGGATTTTCCGGTTCCTGCCAGATATGCTCATCCGATTGTCCTCAGAAGGATGCAGAGAGTGATCGAACAGGGACGGGCTGAGGAAAATAAACAGGCACTTGAAGTTGTCAAGGATGATCTTAAAGCACTGAATAATAAGGTGAAGGTTTCTCAGGAAGAATACGATGAGGTTGTTGCAATCAAGCCGATGTTTCTGAACGCCATGTATCAGTAAAGTTGCTGTAAACGGAGTGAACAGTAACTCAGTAAAATAGAATCAGTAAAAATATAAAATAGCGGGTTGACAAGTTCTGGGCTGACGTGTTATATTTTCATCAGTTGTAGTGTGTAACTCGATTTTAGGAGGCATTAACTATACATAACTAGGAGTGTTTATGTATATTAGTGCCTTTTTTTGTACAAAAGTTGCTGTAAACAGTAACAAAAACCGGTTGATTAAGGCCTTTTATATGTACTCACTTCTATCAAATATATAGAAGGAGAGTCTCAGATGAAAGACAAGATTTTTGGTGTTTTACAGCGAGTTGGTCGAAGCTTTATGCTTCCGATCGCAATCCTTCCGGTAGCCGGACTTCTTCTTGGTATCGGAAGTTCTTTTACAAATGCAACAACGATTGAGACCTACGGTCTGACAAAGATTCTGGGGGATGGAACACTGCTTCATTCTCTGCTGGTGATTATGAACAGCGTAGGAAGTGCAGTCTTTAATAACCTGCCATTGATCTTTGCGGTTGGTGTCGCAATCGGTATGGCAAAGAAAGAAAAAGAAGTTGCAGCTTTATCAGCAGTTATTGCATTTTTTGTAATGAACACAGCAATCAATGCGATGCTGACAGTTACAGGACAGATCCTTGCCAATGGTGAGATTGCAGAATCTGTTCTTGAAGGAACGATTACTTCTGTCTGTGGTATTCAGTCTCTGCAGATGGGTGTCTTTGGTGGTATTATCGTAGGACTTGGCGTAGCAGCCCTGCATAATAAGTTTTACAGAATCCAGCTTCCGAATGCACTGTCATTCTTTGGTGGTACCCGTTTCGTTCCGATCATTTCCACAATCGTTTATATGTTTGTGGGAATTCTTCTCTACTTTGTATGGCCGGTTGTTCAGAATGGAATCTATGCTCTGGGAGGTCTGGTGACAGGCTCCGGTTATGTGGGAACACTTATTTTTGGACTTATCAAACGTGCGCTGATTCCATTTGGACTTCATCACGTATTTTATATGCCGTTCTGGCAGACTGCTGTCGGCGGTACAATGGAAGTTGCAGGACAGATGGTACAGGGCGGACAGAATATTTTCTTTGCTCAGCTTGCTGACTCTGCAAATATTGCACATTTCAGTGCAGATGCAACAAGATATTTTTCCGGAGAATTTATTTTTATGATCTTCGGTCTTCCGGGAGCAGCGCTGGCTATGTATCAGTGTGCAAAACCTGAGAAGAAAAAACAGGCGGGCGGACTTCTTCTGTCAGCAGCGCTTGCATGTATGGCAACGGGAATTACTGAGCCACTTGAATTTTCTTTCCTGTTTGTGGCTCCTGCATTATTTGCTGTTCAGGTAGTTCTGGCAGGTAGTGCGTATATGATTGCACATATGTTGAATATTGCCGTAGGACTTACCTTTTCCGGTGGATTTCTTGATTTCTTCCTGTTTGGTATTCTTCAGGGAAATGCAAAGACAAGCTGGATGAGAGTGATCCCGGTTGGTATTATATATTTCTTTTTATATTATTTCATTTTTAAATTCATGATCACAAAGTTTGATTTTAAAACTCCTGGTCGTGAAGATGATGATGTAGAAACAAAGCTTTATACAAAGGCAGATGTAAATGCCCGCAAAGAAGCTCAGATTGCCGGAGAATCCGGTGGCTCTTCTGATGCTGTCAGTGAGGCGATTACACGAGGTCTTGGCGGTAAGAAAAATATCAGTGATGTAGACTGCTGTGCAACGCGTCTTCGCTGTACAGTCCATGACGCAGCTCTGGTAAATGATGGTGTATTAAAGGCAACAGGTGCATCTGGTGTCGTACACAAAGGACAGGGTGTACAGGTTATATACGGACCAAATGTTACGGTTATTAAATCAAATCTTGAGGATTATCTGGAAACAGCACCGGATACTCTGGAAGCATCGGCAGAGGTTTCTGAAAGTCAGGAAGTAAGTGGACAAAAAGAAGAGACCGGACAGAAGGTTGTAGAGCGTATTGTGATTTCAAGTCCTATTACCGGTAATGCTGCAGATCTTTCAACAGCACCGGATGAGGCTTTTGCTGAAAAAATGATGGGAGATGGCGCAGTTGTTACACCGGAAGATCCTTATGTACGTGCTCCTGAAAATGGAGAAGTAGCATTTGTTTTTGATACAAAGCATGCCATCGGATTTATAACAGAATCAGGCATCAGTCTTCTGATTCATGTAGGAATTGATACTGTAAAATTGAATGGTGAGGGATTTGAGGCACTGGTAGAAAGTGGTCAGGAAGTGAAGAAGGGAGATCCGATGCTGAAACTGGATCTGGAATATCTGAGCAAAAACGCACCTTCTATCGTATCACCGGTTCTTTGTACAGAACTGGAAGAGAACCAGAGAATCCATCTGTTAAAAGAGGGCCGGGTTAAGGCAGGAGAACCACTTTTTGAAATAGAGGTGCTTCAGTAGAAAATTACCCGGATGGGGAAGAAAAGGATGTCATACAGGATAGCAAAGATTTTGAATCATAATTCTTTTATAGGAATTCAGGATGGAAATAACCAGGAATGTCTGGTCATGGGAAAAGGAGTGGCTTTTGGCAAAAAAGTGGGACAGACGGTTCCAGCCATCGCGGAAGCCACGGTGTATTCATTGAAAGAAATGACAGAACGAGGGGATGTAAAAGATATCCTCAAGGCGGTCTCACCGCTTTGTCTGGAACTGGCAAATGAAGTGCTGAACCAGGCAGAGAAGGAATTCGGAAAGGTAGACCGCAGCATTCTTTTTACCATGGCAGATCATCTGGACTTTGCTGTCCGACGTGTTCAGAATGGAGAGCAGATCAGCAATCCTCTGACAGATGATATCCGGGTTATGTTTTATAAAGAATATAAGGTGGCCAGCTGCATTCAGGAACTTCTGAAAGAGAAAATGCAGATTGAGATCGATGAACACGAGATCGGTTATATTGCTCTGCACGTGCATGCGGCTATTGTAGATGAAAACGTTTCTCAGGCAATGGAAATTGCCAGGACAGTCAGAGAGTGCATTTCTCTTGTAGAAAAAGAGACGGGCAATTCAATCGACGTTATGTCATTGGGTTATAACAGACTGATGAATCATGTGCGCTATATGGTTGCCCGTGCAATCCATGGCGAAAAGCTTAAGATGAATCTGAATGAATATATGTCTGTAAAATTTCCGGAACCGTTTATGGCAGCAGAGAGAATCTGCCGTCAGATGGAAAAAAGTCTGAAGCTTCCGATACCGGACATTGAAATCGGATATCTTGCAATGCATCTGGAACGTCTTCTGGATACGGATAGTTAATTATAAATATAAAATAAATAAAATACAATTTAAAAGGAGAACAAAACTATGAAATCATTTGAGTACACAATCAACGACGAACTTGGAATCCACGCTAGACCGGCAGGTCTTCTTGCAAAAGAGGCCAAAAAATTTGAATCCGAATGTACAATCACAAAGGATGGTAAAACAAAGAAACTTTCCCAGCTTATGATGCTGATGTCTCTCGGCGTAAAACAGGGTGATACTGTTACTGTAGCTGCTGATGGTGCTGATGAAGATACAGCAATCGCAGAATTAAAAGCATTTTTCGAAGCAAATCTTTAATTCAGATTGAAAATGAAATTGCTGTAAATGAAGTCGACAGCAGTTTCAGGGTGTAACACAACAGAAATGCAGGAGGATGTAAGTATGCAGTGTTTTCAGGGAAAATCTGTTTATAAAGGAATAGCGATGGGACCGATCGTGGTTCTCAAGAAAAACGATTATCAGGTAAAAAGAACCAGAATTGAAGATCCGGAAGCAGAAGTAAAGCGTGTGGATGAGGCAGTAAGCGCTTCTCAGGAGCAGCTTCAGAAATTATATGACAAAGCACTTAAAGAAGTTGGTGAGGCAAGTGCGGCGATCTTCGAAGTACATCAGATGATGCTTGAGGATGAGGATTATATGGAGGCAATCCAGAATACTATCCGTACAGAGCAGGTCAATGCAGAATATGCAGTAGCAACTACAGGAGATAATTTTGCACAGATGTTTGCATCCATGGATGATGATTATATGAAGGCGCGTTCAGCAGATATCAAAGATATTTCTGAACGTCTCGTTCGTAATCTCAGTGGTCAGGGTGATGTGGATTTAAGTTCTATCGAGCCATCCGTAATCGTTGCAGACGATTTAAGCCCAAGTGAAACTGTACAGATGGATAAGGATAAGATCCTGGCATTTGTAACAGTCCATGGCTCTACAAATTCTCATACTGCAATTCTTGCCCGTATGATGAATATTCCGGCATTAATTGGTGTATCAATGGATCTGGAAGAACTGAAAACAGGCATGACAGCAGTTGTTGATGGATTCGCCGGAACGGTTACCTTTGATCCGGATGAAGAAATCAAGGCAGAAACAGCGAAAAAGATGACGGAAGAAGCAGAGAAGCTCAGACTTCTTCAGGAATTAAAGGGCAAAGAAAATGTGACGCTAGATGGTCAGAAGATCAATATTTATGCAAATATCGGAAGTGTTGGAGATATCGGATACGTTCTTGAAAATGATGCCGGAGGAATCGGACTTTTTAGAAGTGAATTCCTTTATCTTGGAAGAAATGATTTCCCGACAGAGGAAGAGCAGTTCCAGGCTTACAAACAGGCTGTACAGATGATGGCAGGCAAAAAAGTTATTATTCGTACGCTGGATATCGGCGCAGATAAGCAGGTAGATTACTTTAATCTTGGGAATGAAGACAATCCGGCACTGGGATATCGTGCGATTCGTATCTGCCTGACACAGAAGGATATCTTCAAAACACAGCTCCGTGCACTCTTCCGTGCTGCTGTTTATGGAAATCTTTCCATTATGTATCCAATGATTACTTCTACAGAAGAAGTAAAGAAAATCTATGATGTTGTAGCTGAAGTTGAGACTGAACTCAAAGAGCAGGAAATCCAGTACAAGATTCCGGAACAGGGAATTATGATTGAGACTCCTGCAGCAGCGATCATCAGTGACAGACTTGCAGAGATGGTTGATTTCTTCAGTATCGGAACGAACGACCTGACGCAGTATACACTGGCAATTGACCGCCAGAATGAAAAACTGGATCCATTTTATAATCCGCATCATGAAGCAATCCTCAGAATGATCCAGATGGTTGTGGATAATGCGCACAAGTGCGGCAAATGGGCCGGAATCTGTGGAGAACTTGGAGCAGATCCGACGCTTACAGAGCAGTTTGTACGTATGGGAGTAGATGAACTTTCCGTAGCACCATCTATGGTTCTGAAGCTTCGTAAGATTGTAAGAGAAATGAAAGTAACAGAATAATAACAGATAGAAAAGCCTTTGGAAAATGTATGTGTAAATTACAGGCATTTATCCGAAGGCTTTTTGTTGATTGACTGTCTGGGTTTATAGTTGAATTTGTGTAACTGTTCACAGGTAATATCTCGCGAGGTGTTTTGCCATGAATATGGCAAAATCCCGAGACATACAGGGCAAAATGCCATCACCGAAGGTGATTTGGAATGCATTTTGACCAAGTTACTGCGAACGGAGTGAACAGTAACGAATCTGTGCATAACTGGTAAAGTTTAATGCGTAGTTGTCTGTTTTAAAGAGGGTAAAGATATAGTATGATTAAATATAGAAAAAACTCACAGATTCATCTATCATTATTTAATAGACTTATAATTATCAGGAGGTGAATCTATGCAGGTTGTTATTGTAGAAGATGAGTGCACGGAAGCTGAAATTCTGGAAAAATATCTGGATAAATTTGCAGAGGAAAACAATTTGCAGATTAGTCATTCAAGATTTTCTAATGGAAAAGAAATGCTTGAAAAATATCAGTTTACCTGGGATTTAATTTTACTGGATATAGAAATGCCATTGATGAATGGTATTGAAATAGCCAGAAAAATTCGTGAAAAGGATTCTGAAGTTACTATTATTTTTATTACTCAAATGGCCCAGTATGCAATAGAAGGTTATTCTGTGAATGCGCTTGATTATGTTTTAAAACCTGTCAATTATAATATGTTTGCCATGAAAATGCGTCGTGCAGTACATGAGTTTCATATGAAACAAACAGATTTCATACTTTTGCAGAAAAAATCACAGAAATATAAGATTCCCTTAAAGACTCTCTGTTATATAGAAGTGTATGGACATACAATTGTTTATCATACATTGGAACAGGAGATATCCATGACTGGTTCACAGACAATCAAACAGATAGAACGTGAGTTGGCAGATAAAGGTTTTTTCAGATGTCACCAATGTTTTCTGGTTAATTTAAATCATGTGAAACAATACAATAAAGAGGACATACAGGTAGGGGAAAAAAGGATTCCCGTGAGCAGAAGCAGGCGAAAAGAATTTTTGCAGGCATTGATGAAGTATTGGGGAGGATGAGAAAATGAAATATATGTTTTCTGACATTCTGAGATTAGATCCAATCCAAAGATCTATGATTGTTGCAATTCTGTATATGATTCCACTTCGGAAACGAAATAACTATTGTTGGCATATGGGAATGAGTATTATAGGTTGTCTTCTATGTGCACCATTGATAAGAATGTATACTCGTTGGTCTGTACAGAGTTTTCGTTATGAATTGTTTGAACAAGCCCCATATCAGTTTATGCTGCAGATTTCATTAAAAACAACAATAGATCTTTTTCAGTATTTATGTCTGCTCACACTTGTATTTTATTTCTGTTGTAAAATTCGATGCAAAAGTGCAGTTTATGGTGCTTCTTGTGCATATCTGACACAGGATCTGGCATATACAGCATTTGTTTTTATAATGCCGGAATATGTACATCAGAGCAGAACAGAGTTAAATTTCGGAGCATTGGCAGGAAAAGTGCTGGTAATGATCGTAGTTTACAGTTTGATTTATTTTGTTTTTGCCAGAAAAATTGTCCTGAATGGTGATTATCCGTTTAACACGGCATCTTCTTTGGGAGTGATGCTGAGTATTTTAATAATTGGTAAAATACTGGGTTCCTGTGCAAGAATCAACTATGATATGGAGCAGAGTTTCTACTTTAATATTATTCTTTTATATGACTTATTGTTGACATTCTCTCTATTGATTCAGCAAATGACCTTGCGAAGAGAAGAAATTTATAAAATGAAAGTAGAATCAGAAAAGAATCTCCGAGAGATGCAGTATCGTCAGTATCAACTGTTCCGGGATAATATAACAAGTATTAATCATAAATGTCATGATCTGAAACACATGATTTTTGCGTTACGTGCAGATAAGGACAAGAAAAGTCAGGCCGAAAGATTGAAAGTGTTGGAAGATTCTGTGATGATTTATGAAAGTCAGATGAATACAGGAAATAAAAACCTGGATGCAATTCTCACAAATACATGTATGCTGTGTGACCAGAAAAGTATTCAATGGACTTGTATGGCAAATGGGAAAATTCTGAATTTCATGGATGCATTTGATTTGTATATTATGCTTGGAAATGCCCTGGATAATGCACTTGAGGCGCTGGAAATGATCGCAGATCCGGAATATCGGTTCCTTTCTGTGAATATATGGAAGAAGGGGGCATTTGCATTCATTAAAATAGAGAACTATTGCGAAAAACAGATTATATTTCAGGATGGACTTCCACAGACCACAAAAAAAGGGGGACAGGAACATGGGTTTGGAAGCATAAGCATACGTAATGTTGTTGAAAAATATCATGGAGAGATAAAGACTACATTATCGCATAATATATTTGAAATTAGTATTATGCTCCCTATTATTATGTAAATGTTACATAATAAATACAAAATATTACAAAAATATAAAATAAATATTGCAAAAACTAAAATGACAGTATATAATACCAAAATGTAAGGTATTGTATCTGTCATTTTTGTTTTTGTAGTTCAAAATCAAATAATTCAAATTTTTTCAGTAAGAAAGGATCATAACACATGAATAAGGATTGCACTGCTGAAGATAAAAAGGTAATGATTGAAAAAGGAAGATATATAGCAGAACTGGCAAAGACGGAGAATCTTGAAAAGGTTAACGGTTATTCTAAGAAGGTTTATCCCAAAAAAAGTTTTTATCTGAGATATGGGAAACGAGCATTGGATCTGATGATTGCGATACCGGCTTGTATCATTTTTGCACCGCTAAATATCATGCTTGCATTTGCAACATTATTGGATGTGGGAAAACCAATATTATTTTATCAGATGCGGATAGGGAAAGATGGCACTCCGTTTTCTCTGGTAAAATTTCGAAATATGACGGATAAGAAGGATTTGTATGGCAATTTACTTCCTCCGAGGCAGCGTGTGACGAAGTTTGGTGCATTTGTACGAAAATATTCGTTGGATGAGCTTCTTAATTTTTGGAGTATTCTGAAGGGGGAAATGTCTTTTATTGGTCCACGTCCTCTGCCAATAGTATTTCAGGACAGATTTTCGGAAAGGCATCGAATGCGTGAAGCAGTGCGGCCGGGTCTGGAGTGTCCGGGTCTCTTCGCAAAAAACAGAATACGTTATTATCAGGAACAGTTTGAAGACGATATCTGGTATGTAGAAAATGTAAGTTTTCTGGTGGATTGTAAAATGTGCATTAAACTTATACAGATGGTATTTAACAGCAAAGAGCGAGGCGATCATGCAATTGTTGGTGGTGGTGAATTTCTGGGATATAACGAGGAAGGGAATGCATTCAGTATGCGAAATATTCCGGAGAAATACGAAGAGGCATATCAGAAATATGTAAACGAGTTTGGAAAGTGAGAGACAGAAAATGTCAGGTCTTTTAAAAGATAAAGTGTGTTTGATAACAGGAGCATCCAGAGGAATTGGAAAAGCAACTGCACTTTTGTTTGCCGAGGAAGGCGCAAAGGTAATTGTAAATGTCAGAAGACAGGGAAGTGCAGAAAAATGGATTGAACAGAGTTCATACAGAGAGCAACTTGAAGAAAAGTGTTTTGATATTACTTTACGACAGGAAGTGCAAAACAATATTCTGGAAATTAAAAAAAAATACGGAAGTATCGATGTCCTTGTGAATAATGCCGGTATTGAGTTTAATGAGCTGATTGGAATGATTTCAGAAGAGAATACGAGAAAAATGTTTGAAGTAAACGTGTTTGGAATGATTAATATGATTCAGACTGTAAGCAGGATTATGAGAAGAAACGAAAGAGGCGGCAGTATCATAAATATTTCCTCTATGACAGCATTACGAGGAAATATTGGACAGATGGTCTATTCTGCAACGAAAGGTGCAGTAATTTCAATGACACGATCAGCAGCTAAAGAACTTGCAGCTGGAAAGATACGTGTGAATTCGATTGCTCCAGGGCTTACTAGAACAGAAATGATGATGCAGACAGAAGAGGTAAAAATGGAATCCAGAATTCAGAATATTATGTTGGGAAGAATTGCTGAACCGGAAGATATTGCGGGAGCCTGTCTCTTACTGGCATCAGACTATGCAGATTATATTTCAGGTCAGGTACTTTCAGCAGACGGATGTAGCATCATGTAATGAAGCAATTATGGAGAGAAAGGGTGGAAGGGTTGAAAAAAAACACATGTGAAGTGGTTTTTGTAGATTTTTTTGATACGTTGATGTTTCGCAAAGTAACACCATATCAGGTTTTGGAAAGATGGGCATTGTGTATAGGGAAAAAATATCCGAATATCCCTCAGGAATACATTCGTGTTCTTCCAGGAGTACGCTTCAATGTTTTTCGACAATGCAGAGAAGAACTTGAGAAACGAAAGTCTGAAACAGGAATTTCAGAAGTGAATTATGAAACAGCTATGGAACGAGTATATAAAAAGATAACGAGAATTGCAGAAATTGACAACGAAAAAAATTTTATAGAAACATGCAGACAGATTGATATAGCTGTAGAAATAGGATGTCAGTATCCAGACAGGAAACTGATAAAGAAGCTGGAGAAAATGCACGAGCAGGGAAAGAAGATTTACATTGTATCAGATTATTATCTGTCTGCGGCAGAAATCAGGATATTTCTTCGGGCGGCTGCTATACATGAGACAATTTTTGAAGAGATTTTTGTATCTTCAGATATAGGAAAAAGAAAGGCAAGTGGAGATATATATCCGTATCTGCTACAGGAACTTGGATACCAGGCGAAACAGGTTCTTATGATTGGTGATAACAAAAAAGCTGATATAAGAAATGCCAGTATATATGGAATTCAGACAAAATACAGATCAAGTACCTGGCACAGGGTCGGGCTTTATATTCGAAAGAAAGCAGGAGAAGCTTTTGGCGAGAATCAGTTTGCGTGGGCGATAAAAGAAATGTATCAAAATGGTAGGGAGTACGGAGAATATATCGGGATTTTTTATGAATTTACAAGACGTCTGTACGGAGAATTAAGAGAGCAAAAAATAAAAAAAATTTCATTTATGGCAAGAGAAGGCTATTTTCTTCGACAGCTATTTGATAAATATCAGGAATTATGCATAGAGGAAAAAAAGCAGATTGATTCGATGTACTATAGATGCAGTCGACGAAGTGTGATGGCAGGAATAAAAGAAGAACATATGCCAGATGCAATAAATGAAAAAATCAGTATTCAAAACTGGCTGAAATCTATAGGTATTCCAGTAGAACAGGCACAGCAGTATGTGAACTTTACAACAGATGAGGCAAATGTTGTGACAGAACTGGAAAAATCAGAGATATACATTAGTCTGATGAAAAAGCCTGAATTTTGCAGACTTTTTGATTCTGTCATTAAAAAGAACGCAGATGCTTTTAAAGAATATACCAGTAAATTTCTGGATAACGGAAAATTAAATTTTGTAGATTCAGGATGGAAATGTACTACACAGAATATATTGGAAGAATATTATAAAATTCCTACAGAGGGATTTTATATTGGTGTTCAGAATCCGGAAAAACCTATACGAGATCTGAAAAAACATGGTTTGATTTTTAGTGAATCAGATCCGCAGAGTCGTTATTATCAGTATTTGGGAATGAATATTCCATTTTATCAGCAAATGTTAGCGGCGCCACATGGAACAGTGTTGAATTATCTTTGTGTCGGGAATCAGATCTTGTTGGAAGAGGAATGGGATCTGATGGAAAAGAAATTGTATGAAGAATATATCAGGAAAATTCAGGAATACATGTTTTTAAAGTTTATGGGGTTGTGTGTCTGGGAAAGAGATGAGATAGATAAACAAAAAAGAGACTGGTTGCTTGCAAGACTTTCTATGAAAAGCAGTTTATTTGCAAAAGGCAGCAGACTGAAATTTATCCGTTATTGTACACAGAACTATGTGCAGAATTTTCGACAGGAAAAACGAGGAAGTATTGAGTATGATATTAAAAAAATAAAAATTAAAAAAAACATGTTATGGAATCCGGATAAAATGTTGCGTTATATATCAAAGATACAAAGAACAGCGTGGTATGAGAACAAAATTGTGAGAGTTTTTTATCAACCGGCGGTCAGAATTTTGTACGGTTATATCCTGTTGGTACAGAAAATTAAAGATCTATTTTACATAAGCAATGAGGCATGATATGCAGTTAAAAGAAAAAAAACCTTTAGTGAGTTGCATTACGACTACTTATAAAAAATTCGATTATTTGTATCAGACATTGGATTCTGTATTTATGCAGGATTATCCAAATATAGAAATCATAATTGGAGATGATGGTTCACCAGACTTTCCAGAAAAGAAAATCTGGAAATATATAAATGAACATAAGGGTAAGAATATCAGGAATATTGTGATTCATCATGAAAAAGAGAACAAAGGTACTGTTAGTAACTGCGCAAAATGCAGAGAACTGGCAGAGGGAGAATATATTATGGGACTGGCCTCGGATGATCGTTTTGCAGACAGAAGTGTGATTTCAGATATTGTTCATGTATTTGAAGAAACAGGAGCACAGGTTATTACCTGTATGCGACAGTTTGTGGATGAAAAAAATGATACGAAGATTTGTTGTATGCCCTCGAAAAAACAGCAGAAATGGATGAAGCAGCTTACAACAGAAAAGCTATTTGAAAAAATGGCAAGTTTTCCATTTATATCAGGATCCTGTACATATTATCGAAAAGAGTTTTATAACCGAATGGGAAAATACGACTGTTCTTTTTTATATATTGAGGATGTACCATTTTACATGAAAACTCTGAGAAAGGGAGAAAAGATTTTCTTTTATCCGCGGATATCCATTCGGTATCGATATGGTGGGGGGATAAGTACAACACCAAATATAAATAATGTATTTCGAAGAAAAATGTATGATGACAGAATACATTATATGAAACAGGAGATATTCCCATATATGCAAAATATGCCATGGTGGCGAAGGGAACAGATGAAAGTCAGAATGAAAAGATTTGAACTGGATAGAGAAAATAAGAATTTATATGGGATTTATATGAGGCTGTTTTTGTATTCACCGGTAGGTACGCTGGTTCATCTGCATTATCAATTGGAATATCGAAGACAGTTAAAGGCTAAAAGATAAAATCTGTGGATAGCAGGGAAAAGAGAGGATGAAAAATATGAGTTTACAAGAAAAATGCCCTGTTTTTTATTTTAAGGTAAAAGGCGATGAACGGGGACAGATGATTGTAATTGAAGGTGGTGTTGACATTCCTTTTGAAATAAAGCGAATGTTTTATATTTACGGTTCTGATACATCAGTAATACGCGGACAACATGCGAACAGAGAATCTGAATTTATTCTGATAAATGTACATGGGACATCTAAAGTAAAATTACGGGATGGAGAAGAAGAACAGGTTGTTTTATTGGATAAACCGATGAAGGGAGTATATATTCCTAAAATGATCTGGAAAGATATGTATGATTTCTCAGAGGATTCCGTACTGCTTGTTTTGGCAAGTACTCATTATAGCGAAAAGGAATATGTACGTGATTATGACAGTTATGTATCAGAAGCATGTGCATATAAATAAATTTCAGAAGAAGGAACAGACAATGAAAGTAAACTACACAGTATTGCAGAGAGGATTTGAACTGTACAAAGAAGAATATGAGGAAGCGGCAATGAGTGTATTGCGGTCGGGCTGGTATGTCCTTGGACCTGAGATGGAGGCATTTGAAACTGCATTTGCCGAATACATGGGGGTTAAACACTGTATTGCCGTAAATTCTGGAACAGATGCATTGATTCTGGCATTTCGTGCTTTGGGAATCGATAAAGGAGATGAGGTTATTGTACCGGCAGGAACTTATATAGCATCAGTTATGGGAATTACAGAAAATGGAGGAATACCGGTTTATGTGGATTCAGATTCTTATATGCTTATGGATGCAGATAAAATCGAATCTCTGATTACTGAGCGAACCAAAGCAATTCTTCCCGTGCATCTTTATGGTCAGGCATGTCAGATGGATAAAATAAAGAGTCTTGCCGAGAAATATAAGCTGTTTCTTGTAGAGGATTGTGCACAGAGTCATGGTGCCAGATATAGGCGACAATATACAGGAACTTTTGGTGATATGGGATGCTTCAGCTTTTATCCGACAAAACCACTTGGGGCATTTGGGGATGCTGGTGCAATAATTACGAATAATGATGAACTTGCCGAGAAACTGAAGATGTTGAGAAATTATGGGAGCAGAAAAAAATACCATAATGAATTGCAAGGTGTAAATTCCAGAATGGATGAACTTCAGGCAGCAATACTTCGTATCGGACTTGAACATATTGATGAAAATACAGAAAAAAGACGAAGAATTGCTGAAAAATATTTGAAGGATATAAACAATCCAGCGATTGAACTTCCAAAAGTATACCGTACAGAAGGACATGTTTTTCATTTATTTCCGGTGATGGTAGAAGACAGAGCCGATTTTCAGAATTATTTAGAAATGAATGGAATCAGTACCCAGGTTCATTATCCCATTCCTCCATACATGGCAGAATGCTACAGCACATATAAACATTCAAAAGAGGAGTATCCGAAAGCACTTTTTGTAGCAGAACATGAAGTGAGTCTTCCGATTTATGCAGGAATGCCGGAGGTAGAAGTCGATTATGTAATTAAAGCCATCAATAATTATCAGCGAAGAGGTGGGAAAAAGTGATTTATAGAGAAAAAATTTCAGGAAAAACCGTTCGATTGCGCTGTATAGAAGAAAGAGATGCAGAAGTTACATATGTAATGCGTTCAGACCCAGAGAAATCAAAGTATATACATGCAATGGAGGGAACGGTTGAGGATCAGAAAAATTATATAAGAAGAATGCGAGAACAGCTGGATAACTATCTGTTTGTAATTGAAAATATGGATGGACGTGTGATTGGGATGAAAGGATTATACCATTATGATCCTACAGAAAGGTCAGTTGTATCAGGTCAATTCTTAAATTTCGGATCACAGATTCAGAGCGTTGAGGCTCTACTGCTGAGTTTTAAATTTGCATTTTACACGTTAAGAGTGAGCAAAATATATATGTCTGTACTGGAAGATAATCAAAATATGTATGACATTCAGAAAAAGTTTGGAGCTGTTCCATATCAAAGAAGTTCCAATACTTCTTTTGGATGTGCTTCGATTGATTCCTGTCTCACATTAAAGGCATTTCAAAAGAGTGCTCCGAAGATAGAATCCCTGTTGGGAAGATTTACAAACAGAAGATAGAAGAGGAGTGTATAAAGATGAATTTATCTAAATATAATACTTGTTTTAAAGAGGTATTCGGGGTGAAAGAAGATATACTGAATGAATATTTTAAATTTGGTACAGGTGTATGGAATTCATTTGCGCATATGGAACTTATTGCAAAACTGGAAGATAGTTTTGATATTTTATTGAATACAGAGGATATTACACATTTCGGAAACTATGAAAATGGAAAAAGGATTCTGATGAAGTATGGAATAAATATATAAACCGATATGTAGGAGACAGTTATGTTTTTAAATATTGATAAGCAGAAAGAGAGTGCTGTTGCGATTCGAGACAGTGAAGGTCATGTACTTACATATGGAAAATTAAAAGAAGTAATGGTAAAAATTGGAAAAAAGATACAGGAACGATGTGTGACATTTTGTTTATGCAGAAATAACGCGGGTGGAGTTGTCGGATATCTGGGGATGACAGAAGCGGATACTGTTCCGCTGATGTTGGACAGTCAGCTGGATGAAGAATTGTTTCAACGATTCTATGATATGTACAGTCCATCGTATCTGTGGATACCAGAAGAAAAAATAAAGGACATAAAAGGGACGATCATGTATTCAGAACTTGGATATTGTTTAGTGAAAACAGGATTACTGCCGTATCCGCTAAATTCTGATCTTCAGCTTCTTATGACTACGTCAGGTTCAACCGGAAGTCCCAAGCTTGTTCGGTATAAAAAAGGAAATCTGGAAGCAAATGCCAGAAATGTCGCAGAGGCATTTGGGTGGTCAGAGAAGGAACGTCCGGTCTGTGATCTTGGAATCCAGTATACAATGGGGTTAAATGTAGTAAATACACATCTTTATGTAGGTGCAACTTTACTTCTGACAACTTCAAATCTTATGAGCAGTGATTTCTGGGATTTTGTAAAAATGGAAAAGGCAACAAACTTTACCGGAGTTCCATTTAGTTATGAAATTCTCTCCAGACTTCGGTTTACACAGATGGAGTTTCCGGATCTTACAACACTTGCACAGGGTGGTGGAAAGCTTACTGATAAGAGGTTTCATGAATATGCTGTATATGCAAAAGAAAATAACAAGCGGTTTATTGCAACATTTGGAACAACAGAAACAGCAGCTCGAATGAGTATACTTTCATCAGAAGAGGCTGAAAGAAAGACCGGAAGTATTGGAAAGGCAATTCCGGAAGGAGAACTTTTCCTGATTGATAATGAAGGAAGAATTCAGACCGAAATGGAAGCTGAAGGAGAATTATGTTATAAGGGTCCGAATGTAACTATGGGATATGCATACAACAAAGCTGATCTGGATAAGGGAGACGAATGGAAGGGAGAGTTCCATACGGGAGATCTGGCAAAAAGAGATAAAGAGGGATTTTATTATATTGTTGGACGAAAATCCAGGTTTTTAAAATTGCTGAGTTATAGAATCAGTCTGGATCAGTGTGAAAATATGATCAGAGAACAATTTGAAATTGACTGTGCATGTACAGGAAATGATCAGCAGATGAAGATTTATATAACAGAAGATAATTACAAAGAGAAAATAATTGAGTTTATATGTAGTAAAACAAATCTGTATAGAACATTGTTTAAAGTAATAAAAGTTAATTTTATTGAGCGGACATCATCAGGAAAAATTAAGTATGACAAATTAAAGGATGAAAAATAAGATGAAAATCTGGGTAATCGGAAGAGAATATCCTACGCAGAAGAATCGGATGAGAGGAAGCTTTGAACTGGAACAGGCAGTTATGCTGACAAGAGAAAATGAGGTGTTTTATCCATATGTTGATCTGCATTCTGTAAGACACTGGAGAAAATGGGGATTCACAGAATCGGAAAAAGATGGTGTGACGATATGCAGATATAATATTCCTATTGGAAAAGTGCCGAAAAAAATCAAAAACAGAATAGAGTATCTGAGCTGGAAGAGAGTATTAAAAAAAATGGAAGATAAAGGTCTGCCAGATATTATCCACGTGCATTATCCGGCAATGTTTTACTATTCATTAATGGAAAGATATAGTAAAAAAGGTGTGAAGATAGTCTGTACAGAACATTGGACACAGGTGTTGATAAAACAGCTTTCTTCTGTAGAGATGGATTCTTTAAAATGGTTTACAGAAAATGCATCATTTATTTGTGTTGGTGAAAAATTGAAGCAGAGTGTTGAAGAGTTGACAGAAACCAGACATAACATATATGTCATTCCAGATACATATCCCTCTTTCTTTTATCCGAGTACAGCAGACAGAACACAAAAAGAAACGTTTGAATTCATTGCGATAGGAAGGCTGGTCAGGGTAAAACAATTTGATGTTCTCTTAAAAGCATTTCAGAGAGCTTTTGGTGGTAATCTGTCAGTCATACTTAAAATTGTGGGAGATGGAGAAGAAAGAGAAAAATTGCAGACTTATGTGAAAAAGCATGAGCTTGACAGACAGGTTCTGTTTTTGGGAACAAGAAAACGTCAGGAAATTGCAGCACTTATCAGAGATAGTGATGCCCTGGTGTGTTCAAGCAGAGTAGAGACTTTCGGAGTACCAGTGATTGAAGCAATGGCATGTGGAAAACCATTTGTTGCAACAAAAGCACTGGGATTTAGAACAGGCCTTTCGGAAAAATGCGGATGTATTGTGGAAGAAGATGAAGAGGCAATTGCAGCAGGAATTCGTTATGTATACCAGAATTACAAGAATTATGATCCTCAATATATCGCAGGAGTGGCACAGAACTATTTCAGCGAAGAGGCAGTCAGTCACAGTCTCAGGGAGGTATACAATGAACAGGGTGATATGGTTCCTTCTGCTTATAGTTAACTTTGAACCGGCATATTTCAGAGAAATCAGTTATATTGATAAAATTTATGTATGCGGACGTCTTGGAATGCTGTATATCCTTTTACTTATACTTATTATTAGATGGAAAAGATATTGTCCGGGAAAAGCTGTGCTGGGAATTATGTTGATAGAGGGTTGCTGCCTTTTCAGTACATTTTATAATGGCAGATATTCATTGAAAAGATTCGGAATGAATGAAATGCTCCTGTTTGCCTTTGTAATAATTCTGGATTATATGTTTGAGACAGATGTTTTAGACGCTTTGACAGTACTGACTCTACATTACGAAATACTTGTATATATAAATCTTCTGACAGTTTTTCTTTTTCCGGAGGGCCTTTATAATCAGGGAACAGGGCGAGGATATTGGTTTCTTGGACAGGTTAATCAGAGTGCTTTATATATTCTTCCAGCAGTGCTGCTGGAATTGCTTTATAGCAGATATGTCAGAAAAAGAAGAAATCCAGGGTTGCGGACATGGTGTCTGATTTTGGCAGGTTGTATTACTTTGATACGTGTATGGTCGGCAACTGCACTGGTTGGAATGTTGATTCTGGGAATTTTAATCTTGTGGGGACGTGTTAACAGGAAAGCAGTGAATCTGAATAGCGGCATATTGGCAAGTATCATTGTTTTCCTGAGTTTTGTTTTTTTTCGACTGCAGAATTATTTTTCATTTTTCATCATAAATGTGCTTCACAGAAATCTTTCTTTCTCAACACGAACAGAGGTGTGGGATAGTGCGTTTGTGAATATCAGTAAAAAAATAATTTTGGGATATGGTGCGGAGACTATAGAGAAGGCCATTGAACGTTTTGGTTATATGACTCCACATAACAGATATCTGTATATATGTTACCAGGGTGGGATTGTAATGCTTGTAGTATTTGGGGGATATCTTCTGGAGGGTGCAAAGATATTGAAAAGAGCAGAAAAAACGGATGCTGCAATTTATGTATCTGCGTGTGTTTGTACATTTCTGATCATGATGCAATTTGAATCGTATAATACAACGTTGTTTTATGTAATATTTATTCTGATGTTTCATATTGAAAAGTTTAGGGAGAATAGAAAGGATTTATTATAAACATGAAAAAGAATCAGAGTTCATTAATTGTGAATTATATATACAATGTAGTGTATCAGATTCTGAATATTTTGGTTCCATTGATTACAGTGCCATATGCGTCGAGAGTGTTAGGGGCTGAAAAACTAGGGATTTATTCTTATACTTATGCTGTCGCCTCTTATTTTGCGATTGCAGCATATCTGGGATTTGAAAATTATGGAAACAGAATGATTGCAAGAGACAGAGATAACAGAGAGCTTTTGAACAGATCCTTTTCGGGAGCCTTTTATTTTCAGCTTGTTGCAGGAATCAGTGCATGTGGTGCATATTTGATTTATCTTCTCTTTTTTTGTCGAGTAAATAAAATGGTTGCAGCAGTACAGTTATTATACATAGGAAGTCAGGCAATTAATATCAACTGGTTTTATTTTGGACTGGAACAGTTTCGGAAAACCGTATTTCGAAGTATACTGGTGCGAATATTATCTGTTGTAGCAATTCTGTTTCTGGTAAAAAAACCTTCGGATATTATTATATATACAATGATTTGTGCCGGGTCCGCACTATTTGGTTCAGTTTTTTTGTGGTTGAATTTAGGAAAATATGTAAAATTTGTGAAGGTGTCTATACAGGAAATTCTGATACATGCCCGTAGATGCCTTGTGCTGTTTTTTCCGGTACTTGTTATCAATATATATCGTTCTATGGATAAAATCATGTTAGGGCAAATGACAGATATGCGAGAGGTGGCCATCTATTCTAATGCGGATAAAATAGTCGAATTGCCATATGGTGTGATTGCAGCACTGGGAGTTGTAATGCTTCCGAGGATGACAAATTTTGTAGCATCCGGACAGCAGAACAGATCAAAAAGATATATAGAGAAATCTATGCAGTTTATGATGATGTTATCTTGTGGAATGGCATTTGGCATGATCGCAACGGGGAGATATTTTGCACCATTGTTTTTTGGAGGGGAATTCTGGTTTTGTGGAGAATTGATCATGATTATTGCACCTATGGTAATTATCAGAGCCTGTGCGAATGTTGTAAGAACACAGTATCTGTTGCCGAATGGAAGAGACCGGGATTATATAGTTTCGCTTTTGGTTGGTGTGGTTATTAATCTGGTTGTGAACTGGAACCTTATTCCGAGATGGGGATCTGCAGGAGCGGCAATTGGAACCTTGCTGGCAGAATCATTTGTTGCGATCTATCAGCTTATGGTATGTAGAAAGGAGATTCCGGTTATCAGATATACTTTGCAGAACTGGTTTTTTGTTGTGGCAGGAGCTGTCATGGGAGTAAGTATATATATGATGGGACAAAACAGAAAAGTAACAGTTATATTGCTGACAGTGCAGATATGTGCAGGGATATTTATATATGGAGGATTGTCAATGGGATATCTGTTAATGCATGGAAAGAAGAGGAAACATAGCGATGAATCAGGAAAAAAATCCTACAGATTTAACTGTACGGGAAATCATTAGAATCTTAATTCCAAAATGGTGGATTATTATTATGGCGGCAGTATCGGGAACAATACTGGCTCTGGGAGTTACAATTCTACTGATTACACCAGAGTATGAATCCGTTACAAAAATGTATGTGCTTACAAAACAGAATGAAAATGTTGTAACAAGTCAGGACATGCAGACGAGTTTATCATTAACAAAAGATTATATTGAGATGATACAGAGCAGAACAATTGCAGAAGCAGTAATAAATCAGCTGGGGCTTGGGGAAAGTCCGGAGAAGTTGTTAAAGAAAATTAACGTAGATTCTGAAACGGATACTCGTGTTCTTACAATTTCAGTGCGAGATTCAGACCCTTATGTTGCGTGTCAGATTGCCAATGCAGTACGAGATACAGCAGAAAATCATATAAAAAATGTGATGAATATAGATGCAGTGAAGATTCTGGATAATGCAAATATATCGACAGATCCGGTAAGCCCTTCTGCAAGAAAAAATGGGGTATTAGGTGGTTTTTTTGGTATATTGATTTCAGTAGCGGTTATTTTACTTTTTTATATGACCAATGATTATATAAGAACGCCAGAGGATGTGGAAAGATATCTTGGGCTTGAGATTCTGGGAGAAATTCCAGCAGTGGATAAAATACCGAAAAAAGGGAGAAAACAGGTATGAAGCAGATTAAGATGCAGCGCCCAATGTTAGATAAATGGCAAAAAAAAGCATATAAGGCACTTAGAATCTGCATTTCAGCAGGAAAGGTTGAAAATAAAATAATTTCTGTTGTGGGGTGCGGGAAAAGCTCAGAAAAAAGTATAATTTCATTGAACCTGGCAATTTCGTTGGCAGACATTGGAAATCAGGTTCTTTTTATTGCAGCAGATCAGCAAAGCACAAAGCTGGAAGAACTAACAGAAACTATGGACAGGACGATTGGTCTTTACAGCCTTCTCTCAGGTAAAAGTAATATTAATGATGCAATCTGTACGACAAATATTCCCAGATTTTGTATTTTACCTGGCGGAAGAGGTATATCAGAAATTTCGGAACTTCTTGAAGGAGAATATTTCGGAAGAATATTGAACGTGGTAAAAGAGGTTTACGACTATGTGATCATAGATACACCATTATGGAGTCAGTCATTGGAAGGAATCATTATTGCAGGAAAATGTGATGAAGCATTTTTGGTGATTGAGTCTGGAAAAGTCAGATATGAACATGCACAGAAGATAAAACATCAGTTGGAAAAATGTGGATGCGAGATTGCAGGGGTAATTTTAAGTAACAGGAATATGAGCAGAGAATAAATGAGGAAACTAAAGAATAAATCTGGAGAAAGGCTGGACGAAACATGGAAAGAGTAAAATGTAACAGGCAGAAAACGCATTTGTCGGGAGTGATACTGCTTTTTTTGTTTATAATAGAAGAACTGGCATTTTTATTGCTCCTTGCATATACAAAATTTTTTCAGAAAAAATATATGTTATTTATATTAGCTATTAGCGTAGGAATTACAGGAATTATTTGTTTTCTGATTCGTGATAAGGGTAAAAAAATATATTTTACTTTGGGATGCCTATTTATGGCAGCTGTAGTTGTAGCAGAGCTTACAGGTGGACTTTATATTTATAGGACAGTAAGGGCACTTAATTCTGTAACAGGTATTAACACGGAGACAACGGAAATTAAAGTATTTGTAAGGAAGAATTCAGATGCCGAAAATTTGCTCGATATTGAGGATGGAAATATAGGCATTTTGAAAGAACTTGACAGAGAACATACGGACCAGACCCTTCAGCAGTTGAAATATAAAACGGGAATTATATTAAAAACGAAAGAGTATTCTGGATTGAAAGAACTCGGAGAAGGACTGGTGTCAGAAGATTGTGATGCAATACTTCTGAATCAGGCATATCTGGAAGTGATGGAACAGATGGAAGAATGTCATACATTTCTGGCAGAAAGCAGAGTGCTTGATACAATACAGATACAGGATGTGATTGAAAGAAAATCGAATATTGAAAATAAAACTGTGAATGGAGAGATGGAAAAACAAAATCCGCATGTTTACACAATTTATCTCAGTGGAATTGATACACGTGGAGAAATGACAGCGTCCAGTTTGAGTGATGTAAATATTATACTGACGGTAAATACAAAAACGAAACAGATTCTTCTGGTATCAACTCCCAGAGATTATTATGTACCGCTTTCCATCTCAGAAGGTGTTCCGGATAAACTTACTCACGCGGGAATTTATGGTGTAAATGTATGTATAGATACGCTGGAAATGTTATACGATATAGATATTAATTATTATTTCAGAATAAATTTTGCCGGATTTATAAAAGTAATCAATGTTTTGGGTGGGATTGAAATTTATTCGGATTATGAATTTAACACACAGAATGCGAAAGGATATCATTTTGAAAAGGGAATTAACAATGTAAATGGTGAAGAGGCTCTTGCTTTTTGCAGGGAGAGATATTCGTTTGCAGAGGGGGACCGGCAAAGAGGACGTAATCAGATGTATGTTATTAGAGGAATTCTGGATAAAATTATGAAAGGTGAATTTTTGAAAGATTATTTTTCAGTTATGGACAGTCTGGAAAATTGTTTTGAAACAAATGTACCATATGATATAATCAGTGATTTTGTGAAGGAACAGATTCAGGATCAGGCGAAATGGTCGGTATTATTTTACAGTGTTGATGGTACAGGGGATAGTCAGAAACCGTATTCTATGAATCAGAATGCATATGTTATGTTACCAGATACAGAAACAATAGAAAAGGCAGAGTTACTTATGCAGAAAGTCAGAACAGATTATTTATTGTCTGACGCGGATGTGGCAAAATAACAACAAATTTGAAAACCGTTTTCATATTGACACTTCATTAGAATGTGCTATAATATGAAAACGGTTTTCATTTTATATCGGGATTGTGAGAGTACATAGTACAGGACAATCCGCAGGTATCGTATTGTATAAAGAAGGGATCAATTATGGGAATAAAAGCACCTTATCAGACAAAACAGATGAAACAGATTCTGACATATCTGCAGACGGTAGAGGGGATACATGTGACAGTTGCGGATGTCTGTTCTTATTTCAAAGATCAGGGAATCAATGTCGGAACTACCACGGTTTATCGAAATCTGGAGAAGATGGTAGAGCAGGGACTGGTTGCCAAATATAATGTGGATGGTACGAGCAGCGCATGCTTTGAATATCTGGGAGCAGAGGAACACTGCCATAAGACATCCTGTTTCCACTGCAAATGCGAGAAATGTGGAAAACTGATACATCTTCACTGTGAGGATGTGGTTAAACTGGAACAGCATCTGATGGAGAAACATGGATTCCAGATGAATGCGTGCAGAACTGTTTTTTATGGAATCTGTGAGGAGTGCAGGAAAGCAGAAGCTGTACGGATCAGAGTAAAATAACTTTGACAGATAAAATAGAATCTAAGTGGATTTTTATAGAAGAAAGTGAGCAGAGGAATGAAAAAATGGATCACAGGAGCGTTGGCGATTCTGCTTGGAGTGGTGAGTATCACTATTCCTTTTTCGGGTGTACATGAGGCAGAAGCGAAGACGACGGATGACAAATTGAAGATCGTTACGACTATTTTTCCGGAATATGAATGGACGAAAGCAGTTCTAGGAGAATGTGAGTCAGAAGCAGAGCTTACCATGCTTCTGGATAACGGAACAGACTTGCACAGCTTTCAGCCGGCTGTGAAGGATATCATGGAAGTATCCAGTTGTGATCTTCTGATCTATGTTGGAGGAGAATCGGATGCATGGATTGAGGATGCATTGAAATCTGCTCAGAATAAAGATATGAAAACAATTAATCTGATGGAAGTTCTGGGAGACATGATCAAGGAAGAAGAAACAGTTGAAGGCATGCAGGGTGGTGAGCACGAGCATGATCATGATGAGGAAGATGAGAAAGAGTACGATGAACATGTGTGGACTTCTCTTCGGAACGCTTCAGTAGTGTGTGTGGCTATTGCAGCTACTCTTGAAGAGATGGATCCGGAAAATAAGGATACCTATCAGGCAAACGCCCGAAATTACGAGGCAAAGTTATCTTCTTTAGATAAAGAATATCAGAAAACAGTAGACAGTGCAAAACAGAATACGCTGATATTTGCGGATCGATTTCCTTTTCGTTATCTGGTGGATGATTACGGCCTGAACTATTACGCTGCGTTTTCCGGATGTTCCGCAGAATCTGAAGCAAGTTTCAAGACAGTTACATTTCTTGCAGAAAAAGTGGACGAACTGGGAGTAAATAGCGTACTGACGATAGAAAAATCAGATGATCGAATTGCCCAGACCGTTATTGAAAATACAAAAACAAAAAATCAGAGTATACATGAACTGAATTCCATGCAGTCGGTCACTTCTGAAGAAATCAAAAATGGAGTGACTTATCTTTCTGTGATGGAGGATAACCTGAAAGTCCTGCAAGAAGTATTAAATTAGAAAGACTTCCAGATGGATATAAAAGGAGGAACAGGAATGGCACAGATTACATGTAAAAATCTTACCCTGGGATATGATAACAGGGCAATTCAGGAAGATTTGAACTTTTCCATCAGTGCAGGAGATTATCTCTGCATTGTGGGTGAAAACGGATCAGGTAAATCAACCTTAATGAAAACTCTGCTTCATCTGCAGCAACCGATCAGTGGAAGTATTGAGCTGGGAGATGGGCTGAAAAAAAATGAGATTGGATATCTTCCCCAGCAGACGCTGGTACAGAGGGATTTTCCGGCATCAGTGAAAGAAATTGTTCTGTCCGGATGTCAGAGCCGGTGCGGACTTCGACCGTTTTATAATAAAGAGGAAAAACGTGTTGCCAGGGAAGCAATGGAAAGAATGATGATCCAGGATCTTTCAGATCAGTGTTATCGTGAACTATCAGGTGGACAGCAGCAGCGTGTTCTTCTGGCAAGAGCTCTTTGTGCTGCACAGAAGATCTTACTTCTGGATGAACCGGTTTCAGGTCTGGATCCGAGAGTGACAGCGGAAATGTATCAGCTGATCAGAGAGTTGAATAAAAAAGACGGAATTACGATCATTATGATCTCACATGATATTGCAGCAGTTAAGTATGCAACACATATCCTGCATATTGGAGAACATTGTTTCTTTGGAACTAAGAAACAGTATCTGGAAAGCAGTCTTGGAAAAGCGTTTACCGGACAGGAAGGAGAGGATGAATACGATGTTTGAGACACTTCACATGTATTTTCAGTATCCATTTGTGCGTTATGCACTGATCGTCGGTGTGCTGATCGCATTATGTTCCTCGCTTCTGGGAGTGACACTGGTACTGAAAAGATTTTCTTTTATAGGTGATGGACTTTCGCATGTGGCATTTGGAGCCATGGCAATTGCATCCGTACTGAATATTACCAATAATATGCTGTTTATTCTGCCGGTAACTGTAATCTGTGCAATTCTTCTTCTCCGCGCAGGACAGAACACCATAATCAAAGGAGATGCAGCAATTGCGATGATCTCTGTTGGAGCACTGGCAATTGGTTATCTTCTGATGAATCTGTTTTCGACTAGTCCGAATATCTCGGGAGATGTATGCAGCACCCTGTTTGGTTCTACTTCAATCCTTACACTGACTGAGGGTGAAGTCTGGCTGTGTGCGATACTTTCCATTGTAGTAGTTGCAATTTTTATTTTCTTTTATAACAAGATTTTTGCTGTAACATTTGATGAAAATTTTGCAAAAGCAACCGGAACAAGGGCAAATGCCTACAATCTTCTGATCGCAGTTGTAATTGCGGTGATCATTGTTCTGGCAATGAACCTGGTTGGGTCACTGCTGATTTCTGCACTGGTAATTTTTCCGGCTCTTTCTGCTATGAGACTGTTTAAATCTTTCCGTTCTGTAACAATCAGTGCAGCGGTGATGTCGGTACTTGGTGCGACCGCAGGTATCCTGATTTCTATTCTGGCAGGAACACCGGTAGGTTCTACAATCGTAGCTGTTGATATTGCAGTTTTTCTTGTTTCATATGGTATTGGAAAAATTGCAGGAATATAAAAAATCTCAGCTGGTGATTAAAAACCAGCTGAGATGAGGAATCATATCAGGAATCTTGTAGAAATCAGAATCAGATTTCTACGATGATTCCTTTTTCTTTGTCATAGCGGCAGTATTTACCATTTGAGGAAATAAATGGCTGGTAGGTATCAGTGCGGGTATCTTTGACGTAGACAATGCCGGTAGCAATCATTCTTACCAGAGAAAATCGTTTGCTCAGACTGGAAATCCATTCGTAAGTCTTATTATTGTCGGAATCAGCGACCAGAAGACTGTAGCCATCCTCGCATGGACGCAGAGAATAATAGATTTTTTCCGGTTGTATCGTTTCATTGAAAACCTGACTGGTTATGTAGGAAGAGAAATTCTCTTTTACAAATCTCTGAAAAGAATGCAGAGTATATACTTCCCCGGATACTTCATCGGTGATCCGGTCACCTCGTTTCAGACGGTTTTTTATCAGGGTGAGAACTTCGACCGTCCAGTTAATAAAAGAAATACTGCTGTAGGACATGCTTTCCTGAAGCTGATCAATCAGTTTTTTGGACAGGACATTTGATTTTGCTGCTTCGTTAAAAAGTTCTTCGTTCATGGTATTCCCTCCTATAAAAATTACGTTTGAATTGATTGCTTTCATTATAAAACGCGGTTGTGCAAAAAGCAATGAAAAAGCATTGAAAATATATAAAAATTGTGTAAAATATACATATCGATGAAAGAGAGGATAAACTATGAGAAAAATTAAATGGGGTGTTATGGGAACTGCTTTTATCGCTGAGGCGTGTACTATTCCAGGAATGCTTGAGGCAGATAATTGTGAGATGTATGCAATTGCAGGAAGAAATATAGAAAAAGCAGAGCAGTTTAAAGAGAAATATGGTTTCAGAAAAGCGTATGGAAGCTATGCGGAACTGCTTGCAGATCCGGAAGTTGAAGCAGTGTATATTCCGCTTCCAAATACGATGCATTATGAATGGACGATACAGGCGCTGAAAAATGGAAAACATGTATTGTGTGAGAAACCGCTTGCACCAACAGAAGCACAGGAAAAAGAAATGTTTGCAGCAGCTGAAGAAAATCATGTATATCTGATGGAAGCATTTGCATATCAGCACAGTCCATATATTGCTGCGCTCAGTGAAGAAATTTCCAAAGGTACAATCGGTGATGTCCGCTATATAGAGTCTGCTTTTATTACTTCTGATTATAATAAAAAGAATATTCGTATGAGAAGAGAGACTCTTGGTGGATGTACCTATGATCTTGGTGTTTATTGCAGCAGTCTGATCTTAAGACTTCTGTCAGAAGAACCAACAAAGATCAAAGCAGCTGCAACCTTCTCAGAAGAAAAGATCGATACACTGACATCAGTTGTAATGAAATATGCAGATGGCAAAAAAGCAGCATTTTCCAGTGGAATGATACTTGCAACCGATCTTGACAGACGTATTGATCGTTTTGAGATCCAGGGAACAAAAGGCAGTATCAGAGGAAGTGGATTCAGATTTAATGGCGATGGCGAGCTGAGTTATATCGTGACCACATTTGATGGTGGGGAAGAAACGAAGAAAATTTCTGTCCCACAGAACTATCGTCTTGAAGTGGAACAGCTTGGTCGCTGTGTGGCAGGTGAAGAAACACCGGCAGTTACAAAGGAATTTTCTCTTGCAAATGCAAGGATTATTGATCGTATCCTGAAAGAAATCGGATATTGAGAAGGGCGAAGAATGTTTGACAAAATGATTGCGCAGCAGACTGCCAAAAAGAAAAAGCTTTTGGATAATTTCCTGGAAAAACATGAAGCAGAATATCCTTTTCCAGAGGATGTGGAACTGATTCAGAATATAGATTATATGGGAGATGGCAGACCTTGTCACTTTATGGACGTGTATCGTCCAAAAGAGTATAAGGGAAGACTTCCGATTATGTTCTATCTGCATGGAGGGGGATTCCTTCTTGGAAAAAAAGAAGAGGGACATTTGTTCTGTGCTGAGATGAGTCAGAAAGGTTTCCTGGTATTTTCACTGGAATATCCGCTTGCACCGGAAGCTACTTTTTGTCAGATCCTTCAGGAACTGATGAAGGGGTTGGAAAACGCAAAAGCTTTTTTTCAAAAATATAATGGTGATGCAGAACATATTTATCTGACGGGAACCAGTGCAGGAGCAACTCTGTGCATCTATCTGAGTGCAATGCTGCAGAATCAGGAACTGTCGAACGCTTTTGGAGTGACACCGGCAAAGCTGCAGATTCGGGCTCAGGGATTGATAAGCGGAATGTACTATACGACTAAAATGGACAGTATAGGAATTTTTCTGCCATCCTATATTTATGGGAAACAGTGGAAGAAAAGTACATTTTATCCATATATAAATCCAGAGAATAAAGCTATCCTGCAGTATCTGCCCCCAACATTTCTGGTTACTGCTTATGGTGATTTTTTACAAAATTACAGTCGACAGTATGCGAAGACCATGAAACAGGAAGGTGTAGTTTGTTATCTGGAAGATGTTAAATCGTCAAAAAAGCTTCCTCATGCATTTAGTACGACTTTTCCGGAACTGCCTGAAAGCAGACAGGTAAATGAAAAGATGGCCAGATTTTTGCTGGAATATTGAATCTATAAAGTAAAAAGATATAATAAGAATATAAACGTATAGTATCTGAGAAAGTTATCATCAGGAGAAAATATTATGGACATTAAAATTCGAACAGCAACCGTTGAAGATGCAGAACAGTTGCTTGAGATTTATGCATATTATGTGAAAAATACGGCCGTTACTTTTGAGTATGAGGTTCCGACTGTTGAAGAATTTCAGGGACGGATCCAACATATTCTGTCGCATTATCCGTATCTTGTTGCAGAAGTGGATGGTAAAATCCTTGGATACTCATATGCAGGAAGTTTTCATCCGCGGGCTGCCTTTGCGTGGGACGTGGAAATGACAGTATATTTAAATCGTGAGATACGAAGAGCAGGTATAGGAAGGCAACTGTATACCTTAATGGAAGAAATTCTGAGAGAGCAGGGTGTTGTAAAGACGATTTCTTTAATAGTGAAGCCAACAGACGTATATTCGGATTACAACAGTACTCAGTTTCATGAAAAAATGGGTTACATGTATGCCGGTGAACTGAAAAATTGCGGGTATAAGTTCAACAGATGGTATACATTGGTTTATATGGACAAACAAATTGGTTCCATGAAAGAAAAAATGCTGCCAGTTCGTGATTTTGATGAAGTCAGAGAGCAGTTTGGACTGTAGAAAAGAGCATATTATGTTATAAAAAGGAGCAGGAGGAAGCAGAAATGATCTGTAAAAAGATAGAAATTAAAGTAGAAGGATATGTGGAAACAGCAGATTTATATACATATATTCTGGATAATTCTGTGGAAATGCATCCCAATCGAAAGCGCCCGGTTATAGTTATCTGTCCGGGAGGTGGATATGAAATGACTTCTGACAGAGAGGCAGAACCGATTGCCATGCAGTATCTTGCAAGAGGGTATCATGCAGTGATCCTGCGTTACAGCGTGGCTCCTGTGAGGTATCCGCTGGCACTTTTACAGCTTGCAAAAGCTGTTTCATATTTGCGAGAACATGCACAGGAATATCACATTGATACGGATAAAATTATTCTTCAGGGATTTTCTGCGGGAGGTCACCTGGCGGCAAGTCTTGGCGTATTCTGGAAGGAAAAATTTATCTCGGAATCCCTGCATACAGAGGTGGAAATGGTGAAACCAAACGGTATGATTCTCAGTTATCCGGTCATTACTTCCGGTGAATTTGCACACAAAGGTTCTTTTGAAGCACTGCTAGGAGAGGTGGCCAATGATCCGAAAAAGAGGAACGTACAGTCGTTGGAATTTCAGGTGACACAGGATACTCCGCCGACATTCCTCTGGCATACAGTTACAGATTGCACGGTTCCGGTTGAAAATTCCCTGCTGTTTTTTGAAGCGCTGCGCAAACAGAGCGTGCCTGTAGAACTGCATTTATATCCGGCAGGTGTTCATGGACTCAGCCTTGCAAATGAAGAAACCAGTCATGAAGATGGGGGCTGTATTCAACCGGAATGTCAGTCATGGATGGAACTTGCGTGTACGTGGATCAGAAATTTATAAATTTTTTTGAAAAATTGGTGTAACGTTTTACATACATATATCGTCATATATGTGAAGGAGGACAAGAAGAGTAAGAGAGGAGAAACAAATGCTGAATATTCAGGAAGTATACGAAAAGTATTTTGAAGACGTATACCGTTATCTGCTCTCGCTTTCGCATAATATCCATATAGCAGAGGAAATCACCCAGGAAACATTCTTTAAAGCACTGAAAAAAGTCGACGATTTCAGAGGGGATTGTGACCTGCGTGTGTGGCTTTGCCAGATTTCCAAAAACACATATTATGACTATCTGAAGAAAAATAAGAAGTATGTATCGGAATCAGAGAATGAAACAAAAGACATTCTCACACCAGATTTTGTTCAGAGTTTTTCTGATAAAGATACTGCTTTTCAGGTTCACAAAGTACTTCACAGGCTTTCAGAACCATATAAAGAAGTCTTTTCTCTTCGTGTGTTTGGGGAACTGTCATTCACCACAATATCCTCACTGTTTGGTAAAAGCGAAAGCTGGGCAAGAGTTACTTATCACAGAGCTTGTAAAAAAATCAGAGAGGAATTAAACCATGAAGATGAGTTGTAATATTATAGAGGATCTGCTTCCACTTTATGTAGATGATATGGTCAGCGAGGACAGCAGGAAGCTTGTAGAAGAACATTTGAAAGAATGCCCATCGTGCCGGAAAATGCAGGAAGAGATGGTAAAAGAAAATCGTCTGAGTGCAGTTGGAAACAGAAGTAATTCGGCAAAAACAAGTAAAACAGAGGCAGAAGCACTCAAAAAAATACGTCGCAGGATCCGTAAAAAACGTATCGCATCTGTCGTTCTGGCAGTTGTTCTTGTAATGGCAGCCGGAGGAATCGGACATTACTGGTACTACGATAAGGAAACTTATATTTCCTGGGATGATGCAAATATTTCTGTTAAAGATGGAAAGGTATATTCCACAGTCAATCCATTAGGACGTATGAAATCTATACTTTCTGTGGATCAGAAGAATATGTTTTATATGTTGTCAGAAACAATGTGGACGCGTAAACAATATCCGTCAGATTCAGATAAAGAAAATGAACTTTTATCACTTAAACAATTTCAGGAAGCATATGATCGGAATGCTGATGCCGTTACAGATGAAACAATGCTTCCGTCCGGCATTGAAAACGTTTACTATGTGGATCCTGAAAATGTAAAAAAAGCATTCCAGCTCTGGAATTATGAGAATGAACCAGAAAAGGCACAACAGAAAGCAGAGGAACTGGCTGCAAAGAGTCATCTGATCTGGAGTGCGGAAAAATAAAAATGATATCATGGAATCCGGTACGGCTTTGTGGTAATATAAGAAGGCTACATTAAAATCATAAAGGAAGCAGTACAGGAGAATAACGTGAGAAATATAATAGAGATCAACGATATTGCTGCACCTGAACTGGATGTCTATGCACGGACATCTGAGGTGCAGCTTTTTAGATATTATGAACCAGATCCGGGAATTTTTATTGCAGAGAGCCCAAAGGTGATTGAACGTGCATTAAATGCAGGCTATGAGCCGATTTCTTTTCTGGTGGAACACAAAGACCTGGAAGGAGAGGCGAAGTATATTCTGGATAAATATCCGGAGATTCCGGTATACACCGCAGAATATGATGTTCTTGTAAAAATGACAGGCTATGCACTGGCGCGAGGAATGCTCTGTACGATGAGACGCCGCCAGATGGCGACAATAGAAGAAATATGCAGAAATACCAGTCGCATTGCCATCCTGGAAAATGTGGTGAACCCGACAAACATCGGAGCAATTTTTCGAAGCGCGGCAGCTCTCCATATGGATGCAGTTCTTCTGACAAACGGATGCAGTGATCCTCTTTATCGAAGAGCTGCCCGTGTGAGTATGGGAACGGTATTTCAGATTCCATGGACCTATTTTGATAAAAAAACTACCTGGCCGGATGATGGCATGAAAATTGTGAAAAATCTGGGATTTAAAACTGTTGCGATGGCGCTTCGCGAGGATTCGTACAGCATCGATGATCCAGAACTTCTGGCAGAAGAAAAGCTTGCAGTGATTCTTGGTACAGAAGGAGACGGACTGGCATCACAGACTATTGCAGACTGTGATTATATAGTGATGATTCCGATGTCACACGGGGTGGATTCATTGAATGTGGCGGCGGCAAGTGCCGTGGCATTCTGGGAACTGGGAAGGAAGAGATGATGTTAAGAAGATTTTCGAAATATATATCGCAGAGTGTTGCGGCAATGATGGGACAGTCTGTCTATATTCTTGCAGATACCTTTTTTATATCGGTCAGTTCAGGTGCAGACGGACTGGCAGTTCTCAACCTGATTCTGCCGGTTTTTGGAATCATGTTCGCAATTGGATCAATGATCGGGATTGGTTCTGCGACAAGATATGGAATCAGCAGAGCCAAAGGTGAAGCGGCAGACCATTACTTCACACAGTCGATCAGCTGGGCAATCATCTTCAGTATTCCGTTTGTACTGGTTGGGATTTTCCTGCCGGATAAATTTCTGGCACTTCTCGGAGCTGATGCAGGTCTGGTAG
Source organism: uncultured Blautia sp. (assembly GCF_934372025.1). Classification (GTDB taxonomy): domain Bacteria; phylum Bacillota; class Clostridia; order Lachnospirales; family Lachnospiraceae; genus Blautia_A. Next base: position 19,855 of record NZ_CAKROJ010000001.1, on the reverse strand, counting down.
AACTCGGAAAAACATATCTGCGGATCATTCTTATTTTTGCTCCGTTTTTCATGTGCAACTATTCTGTCACCGCATTTGCACGAAATGATCATGCAACTTCAACTGTGATGGCAGGTTCACTTGCAGGCAGTGCCTTTAATATTGTGTTCGATTATATTTTTATTTTCCCGGCAGGACTTGGATTCTCAGGTGCAGCACTGGCAACAGCATTTTGTCCGTGTGTCACGATGCTGGTATGCTCTACGCATTATTTCAGCAAAAAATGTAATATCAGTTTCAGATGGAAAAAACTGTCTGTGCGGCATCTGATCTCCTGTTGTCAGCTTGGTGTGTCGGCATTTGTGGGTGAAATTTCATCCGCTGTGATTACGTTCATATTTAATATGCTGATTCTTGGCCTTACTGGAAGCACAGGAGTTGCAGCATATGGAATTGTGGCAAATCTGTCGCTTGTCGGAATGGCGATCATGAACGGAATGGCGCAGGGGGCACAGCCGCTGATCAGCGAAAGTTTTGGCAAAGGTGCATTTGATGATGTAAAAAAACTTCTTGGCTGGGCATTGAAGAGTGTAGCTGTTGTAGAAATTCTTCTGGTTTCACTGGTATGGATTTTTACAGACCCTTTCATAGCAGTATTCAACAGCGAAAATAATCAGCTGCTTCAGCAGTATGCACACACGGGTCTGCGCTTATATTTCCTGGGCTTTCTGTTTGCAGGAGTAAACATCATGCTGGTGGCATATTTTTCAGCCACAGCAAATGCGCGTCCGGCAATCATCGGTTCACTCCTTCGAGGTGCGATAGCTATCGGAATCTGTGCAGTTGTGCTTGCGAAGATTCTTGGAATGAATGGAGTCTGGCTGTCATTTCTGGCATCTGAAATGATCACGCTTGTGGCCATTTTGATCTTATCAAGACACAAAGAAAGCAGGGATACGAATGAATACGCTTGAGATTCTGCTTCAGCAGATAGGGATGTTTGTTATCTATATTCTTGCAGGTGCGATTCTTGTAAAGACAAAAGTGCTGAGTCGTGAAACACTGGAACCGATTTCAAAGCTTGTCATAAAAATGGCGTTGCCGGTGATGGTATTTATCAACATCACGGATGGTGTGGACCGACAGGTGCTGCTTACATCATGGCCGATTCTGGTGATCGCAGCCGGATTTTATATCTGTATGTATGCTGGCAGTTTGATAATGGCAAAATTGTTTCATTTACAGAAAGATTGTGAGGGAATCTTTCAGGCAATGTTATTGTTTGGAAATATTGGGTTTGTCGGTCTGCCGATGGTTGCAGGTGTTTTTTCGGAAAATGGAATTCTGTATGCTTCCGTATTTATGATTATGGATCAGTTTATGCTGTGGACTTTGGGTGTAAAGCTATTGTCTCCGGAAGGAGAAGGGCGGTTTGCCTTGAAAAAACTGGTCAATCCGGCGACGGTGGCGATCTCACTTGGAATGATCCTGATGCTCGCACAGGTGCGGATACCGGCACTTCTGGATACTGCTTTGCAGAAGATAGGTTCTACGGCATCACCGCTTGCCATGATTTATGTTGGCGGCATTTTTGCAGGGATTTCTTTTCAAAAATATTCGCGGGAAATTTCTCTGTATGGAATCGTTCTGGTAAAGATGATCGTAGCACCAATCCTTTTGTTCCTGATTCTTGGAATCTTTCCGGTCGGCGAGGAAATCCGGATGGCGATGGCGCTGATTGTGGGAATGCCGACAATGACAGCAGTCGTCATGATGGCGAATGCATCCGGACTCGATGGGGATTATGCGCTGGGCGGTGTGTTTGTCACGACGGTTTGTGGAATAATGACATTGCCGATGGTATGCTGGATATTACAAAGTATAAGATAGCTTCTGTGTGGAGTCTGCTGATTCCGGCAATTGAACAGTTAGAAGGAATGGCTGTCGGTGTTGTTTATGCTGGCTATCTGACAGGAAATGCACAGATTACACTGATGGGTGCACTGGCACTTGGAATAGCAATCCAGAATTTCCCGGAGGGCGCGATTATATCCATGTCGCTCCGTTCCGAAGGGATGAGCAAGACAAAAGCTTTTATCGGAGGCGTTTTGTCTGGAATCGTGGAACCGATCGGGGCAGTGATCACAATCCTGGCAGCAGGACTGATCGTCCCGGCATTGCCATATCTTCTGAGCTTTGCGGCGGGAGCCATGCTCTATGTTGTTGTGGAGGAACTGATTCCTGAAATGTCTGCCGGGGAACATTCGAATATCGGAACGATTTTCTTTGCAGTCGGATTTACGCTGATGATGATTCTCGATGTAGCGTTAGGATAATATAAGATGGGTAAAAACACACAAAAAAATACCAATATAATTGTAAAATATGTCTAAACTTACTATTGATATTTTTGTAAAAAAGTACTAAAACATTAGATAAATAAAAAAGAGAAATGCATCGAACAGGACAGGTCACAAAAAGAAACCGGATTACAGAGAGTCGCTGATGGTGAGAAGTGGCAGAAAGTATTTTGTGATATCACCCGGGAGCATCCCACTGAATTTTGAGTAAGCTGGGACGTAGTCTTCACGTTACAGAAGAGGCTGTTTACAGAGACAGTAACAAGAGATCATATTTAGTAATAGATATGGTAATACAAAGTGGTACCACGGAATATTCCGCCTTTGTTATCCGAAGGGATAACAAAGGCGTTTTTTTTTATAAACCATACCAAAAGAAAAGGGGAAAGATTATGAGTGGAATCTTAATGATGGTAATAGCCATAGTAGTGCTTGGTGGAGCATATCTTCTGTATGGCCGTTATCTCCAGAACAAATGGGGAATTGACCCAAAAGCCAAAACACCGGCATATGAAATGGAAGATGGAGTGGACTATGTACCGGCAGATACCAATGTAGTATTTGGTCATCAGTTTGCATCAATCGCAGGTGCGGGTCCGATCAACGGACCAATCCAGGCAGCAATTTTTGGATGGCTTCCGGTAATGCTCTGGATTTTGATCGGTGGTGTCTTTTTCGGAGCCGTACAGGATTTTGCTTCCATGTATGCATCTGTAAAGAACAAAGGACGTACAATCGGATATATTATTGAAGAATATATTGGTAAATTAGGAAAGAAATTATTTCTTCTGTTTTGCTGGCTGTTCTGTATCCTGGTTGTTGCAGCATTCGCAGATGTCGTAGCGGGAACCTTTAACGGATTTGCAGTAAATGACGCAGGAACAGTTACAAAGGTCGCAGCAAATGGAGCAGTTGCAACTACATCTATGTTATTTATATTAGAAGCTGTCGGACTTGGATTTTTCCTTAAATATTCAAGGTTTAATAAGTGGATCAATACTGCAGTGGCAATTATATTATTAGTTGTGGCAATTGCACTTGGACTTAAATTCCCAATGTACGTAAGTCTTGGAACATGGCACATCATTATATTTGTATACATTCTGATTGCCAGTGTGGCTCCGGTATGGGCTCTGCTTCAGCCACGTGATTACCTGAACAGCTATCTGCTTATATTTATGATTGTCGGTGCTGTTATTGGTGTATTTGTAGCAAATCCATCCTGCAATCTTAAAGCATTTACAAGCTTTAATGTAGACGGACAGTATATGTTCCCGATTTTATTTGTAACGATCGCCTGTGGTGCGGTTTCCGGTTTCCATTCTCTGGTATCTTCCGGTACGGCATCTAAACAGATAAAAAATGAAAAGAATATGCTGCCGGTTTCCTTCGGTGCAATGCTTATGGAAAGTATGCTTGCAATCATCGCACTGATTGCAGTTGCATCTTTTGCAGATGGTGAAGCTGCTGCACAGGGACTGACTACTCAGCCGCAGATCTTTGCAGGAGCAATTGCAAACTTCCTTTCTGTAGTTGGTCTGCCACATTCACTGGTATTTACACTGATCAACCTTGCTGTATCCGCATTCGCACTGACATCCCTTGACTCTGTAGCCAGAGTAGGACGCCTTTCTTTCCAGGAGTTTTTCCTTGATTCTGATACAGATGAGGAAAATATGAGTCCATTCTTAAAAGTAGTAACGAATAAATATTTTGCAACCGTCATCACACTGGTACTTGCTTACATGCTTACCAAAGTTGGATATGCTGAGATCTGGCCACTGTTTGGTTCTGCAAACCAGCTGTTATCCGTACTTGCACTTGTTGCGTGTGCTGTATTCTTGAAGAAGACCAAACGTCAGGGCTGCATGCTCTGGATCCCGATGGTATTCATGATGGCCGTAACCTTTACAGCACTTGGAATGACGATCACAAAACTTTCAAAAGCGCTGTTTTCAACAGGCCTTGATCTTGGAAATACATTACAGCTTGTATTTGCAGTATTACTGCTGACCCTTGGTGTACTGGTAGCAATTCAGGGCGTTAAGAAACTGTTCGAAAAACAGGAAGCATAATATAAAAATAAACGAAGAGCAGCATACCGGCGTAAAATACGGGTGTGCTGCTCTTTTACTGTGAACAGAATTCTATGAATTATAAATTAATAGCAGTATGAGGTTGTACCATTCCTTTGTAGATATAGAAGATACCGCCGAAAAATCCAAAGATAAGACCTGCATAGCCACTGGAACAAAGAATAACAGTTACCTTGACTAAGATGGCGGCATTCTGGAGGAGTGGACAGATCAGAGCACCGGTAAGGAGTCCGATAACTGTCCAGTCAAGCACCAGAACAGAGAGAAAAACAGATATGGTAGAAGATTTTTTTGAATGTTTGCTGACATAGTTCCATAATGTTTTATACATTGTAATTCCTCATTTCTTAATGAAAAGTGATTGTTTTTTAATTTGTTTTCATTATAGAAAGGAATTGTAAAATGCGAATGCGGAGTAATGAAAAATTTTTGTAAAATCATAAAGAAACTCACAGCATCTTGTTTTTATGATCCTTTTCCAATAACCATTTCCAAATAGGAATTACTTCAATGTTGATTCCATCATAGTCAAGAATTGCTTCTTCGCTATTGGTAATAAGAATACATTTAGAGCCAGGGATAAAATGGTTTAATCTTACAAAAGCTCTGGTTTCACGTTCACGTGTATCTATATGATCGAGAACCTGCATACTTACCTGGATGGCAAGGTTGTCTGATGGTATATAAAAGTCGATTTTTATATTATTTTCAAAGAAATAGACATTTTCCACACCATAACGTCGGATCAGTTCGATGGCAACGAGATTTTCTAACTGAGCAGATTTGCAGTCTAACAACATAAGACCAAGAAGCCCGGTATCCATAAAGTAATATTTAGGTGAAGTTTCTTTTTCAGTTAGTTTTGCAGCATAGTTTTGTAGAGTGAAGAGCAGATAGGAATCGATCATATAGCTGATATAATTGATTACAGTTTGTTTACCGATAGAAGTTCCTGTACTTTTTAATATATTGGCCAGTCGGCTATAAGATAAAGGTTTGGTGATGGATTCTGCAATTTTTTTCAGAATTAGTCTTACTGCAAAACTGTTAGTGATTTTATTTCTGGTTATAATATCACCAAGATATACGGTTTGATAGATACTGTTCAAAAAAGCTCTTTTGTTTTTTATTTCAACCAATTCTGGAAAAGCTCCATAAGTTACGTATTCATCATATTTATTTTGGATATCTGCTTTGTCTTTGGTGCTGATGACATCCAGATAATTTTTTTTCATATTATTGGCAAACAGATATTCAGAGAAAGAATATGGATAAACATTCATAATTATAAAGCGACCGCCCAAAGTAGACGCTATTTCGTTACTTAGCAATTTGCTGTTGCTACCGGTAATGTTGATTCGATATTTCATATCGGTAATTCTGCGAACAAATTTTTCCCATCCGTTAATATTTTGAATTTCATCTAAAAATAAATATGGTCTGACGGCAGTCGGATTTTGCGATTATGGGATCAGAGTGTGAATGGAAATCCACCAGAAGGTTATGTGGCAGGAACAGAATATACGAAAGAAGAAATCAATGAGGCGCTTGCACTTGGAGAAACTGAAGGCAGGCGCCTTGTTCCGTCCAGGGATTTCAGTGGACATGGTACTGCAGTTCTTGGAATTGCAGCGGGAAATGGAGAGCATCAGGTGGAGTGAACCGTGGTGTTGCGTATGAAAGTGAACTTCTGGTTGTAAAGATGGGAAATGCACGAGAAAATTTTTTTCCAAGGATAACGGAACTGATGGAAGGAATCGATTATCTTGTCCGACAGGCCGTGAAGTTGGGAAAAACGATTGCTATCAATATCAGTTTTGGGAATAATTATGGTTCCCATCAGGGTGATTCCCTGCTGGAAACATATCTCAGCAACGTAGCGAATGTAGGACGTTCTGTCATTTGTGTCGGAAGCGAAAATAATGGGAATGACAGAATTCATACGGCGGGACAGCTGAGTCAGAGACAGACAGAGACGATAGAAATGAGCATTGAGACTTATGAGACAACTCTGAATCTACAGCTGTGGATAGCATATGCAGACGAGATTGAAATTTCCATAGAAACTCCCTCCGGTGAACGATTGCCGACGCTTTCTGAAAAAATTGGTACACAGAGATATCGTGCGGGAGAGTAACTATAACCTGTGGCTCCCGGGAGAAAACGTCCTGAACCCGATGACTGGGTTTTACCAAGCGGTAGCATCGGAGACATTGACGATTCCTTCCACGGCAGCGAAGGTGATCACGGTAGGAGCCTACGATTCCAGATTAAATGCCTATGCTGACTTTTCCGGCCGCGGTGGAGAGAGACTTTCCTATCCAAAACCAGATCTTGTCGCGCCAGGTGTCAATATCACTGCACCCGTACCGGGCGGCGGATATGCTAACGTAACCGGGACATCATTTGCCACACCATTTGTGACCGGATCGGCAGCACTTATGATGGAGTGGGGAATTGTAAGGAAAAATGACCCATTTCTATGGGGAGAGAAGGTAAAGGCATATCTGAGACGAGGTGCTCAGCCATTGCCTGGTTTTGAGAAGTATCCGAACGAAAGTGTGGGGTGGGGATGTCTCTGTGCATCGCAAAGTATCCCTTATATGTGAAAGTTAAATGTTGGGTAGAGCGTGAAGATTTTCATTCATCCGGGTCTGTTCCATTCATCGCGGAATCAATATACATGCACAATACCCCGGATGCGGCTGAAAGCAATAAATAGACAGGTCTTTCCCGATTTCCGGACTGTAATCGTGTAAAATGACCTTTGTACCGTTTAAAGCTACGTCGGCATAAGAAACCAGCCATTTTTTATCTCCGTTTTTAAACACCTCATAAAACGAATTATTCAGCATTTCTGAAACCGGAATTCCCTCTACAACAGCCATTTCCTCATTACAATAACGAAATACAAAATCTACTCCCCTGCCGTTCACATCAAATACAAGTTCAATAACACAAAAAGCAAGCGGCATGTCATTGAGAATACTACATTTTTCCAACAATTCAAGGGGGATCATCTTCTCTGTTTTTTCATTCTGTTCTTTAGACAATCCTAACGCCTGTCTAAGCTGTTTATGTTGACTGATATTCCTTTTTCGTCCCTGAAATACACTTCCATCTGTCATGGTATATAATCCGTCATCTGAAATATTTACAATCTGTGATTTTCGAAGAAAAACACCTTTTGTAATATTCACAAATTCTTCATCCGGAAGATAAATTGCAATCTCTTTCACTGGAATTGCAGTCCGGATTTCTTTCCCATCAAAAAATGTAATTTTTGTATCTGGATTTTGACGTGTAAGATAAAGAATATTAGCTATATCAATATTTTTACGTTCAAAAAAATGAAGTACATTATATCTCATGTAAAAGTACCTGCTTTCTGTTCATTAATAATTTTCTGACTTTAATGTTACTATAACTTTTGTCAAAATACAATAAAACTTTTTATAATTACATTTTAAACTCATGATAATACATATTTTATCTGAGCTTAAATCAATATATTTATAAGAAACTAAAATTCACATGCATTTACTCGTTTTAAATTCACAAAGTCATTGCCGTTTAAATGCGTTTATGCTAAAATAAAGACAGTGAGGATAACGATATAAAGAAAGGAGGAAAAGAAAACGAAAGTTAATTCAGGTTTGAAAAAGAACAGAACAAAGATCCAGATGGTGCTTACCGCTCTGGTAATTTTATCCGTTGTACGTCAGTTTTTTCTGGGAAATTACCACAATATGTTTCTGGGAATCTTAACATTGATCCTTTTTATGGTTCCACAGTTTCTGGACAGGAAACTGAGCGTCACAATACCACCGGGACTGGAGACAGTTATTCTGATTTTTATCTTTTCAGCAGAAATTCTTGGTGAGATCAATGCCTTTTATGTAAAAATTCCCATCTGGGATACCATTTTACATACTACTAACGGCTTTCTGATGGCTGCCATCGGATTTGCACTGATCGATCTTTTTAACCGCAGTGACAGGTTTTCCATTAAAATGTCACCGTATTTTGTAGCTTTTTTTGCATTCTGTTTTTCAATGACTGTTGGTGTTATGTGGGAATTCTTTGAATTCAGCATGGACTGGTTCTTTGGAATGGATATGCAGAAAGACTGGATTGTACCGGCCATCAACTCTGTGAAGCTGAATCCTACCGGTGCAAATGTTCCGATCCATGTAGATGTTCAGTCTCTGGTCGTTAACGGCGAGACCTGGAATCTGGGAGGCTATCTTGATATCGGTATTGTTGATACCATGAAAGATCTGATCGTAAATTTTATCGGTGCAGTCGTATTTTCTATCATCGGTATTCTGTATCTGCGAAACCGCGGAAAAGGAAAGCTGGCAGCTTCTCTGATCCCGCAGGTACGCAGCAAACAGGAAGAAGATCCTTCTTCCAAAGATCAGTAAGATCCACAGCTACCGAAACTGGCGCACTTTTCTGGAAATATTCTCCAGTTCTTCTCTGGAAAGCTCAGGAAGTCTTTCCAGCTGATCCATAAACATGGCAAGTGTCTCTTTTCGCTGCATTTCCACCATCTGGGTGTAGAAATTAACCACTACCCCGGTGGCAATGGCAACTACAAAAAGCGAATAGATCGTCAGAAGAACGGAACACATTTTTCCAATAAAGGTAACCGCAACCACATCGCCAAATCCGGCAGTGGAGATCACCGCATAGCAATACCACAGCGCATCTCCGTATCGGTTAATGTCCGGTTCAACCAGCTGGATCACTGCTGCGATAGCAAAAATAAACACAATAAAACCAATGATAATTTTATCTGCGCGAGTCCGTTTTAAAACACTGCCTAATACTTTAATTCTTTTCATGCCCCTGTCCTCCGATGAAATAATCTATTGCCTGAAATTAATTGAAGTATAGTATAAAACGGTTTTACTTGCAATATGAAAGGAACTTAACAGTATGAAAGACAATAAAACACTAAAATACATCACTTTGATCACCGGAGTTTTAACACTGTTATTAGGAATCTACACTTTTGTAAGGCCAATGAGGACTTTCCTCACGATCGGCTGGATTCTGGGAATCCTTCTGTTTGTAAATGGTATTGAACTTGTAATCCTTTCTTTATCCAAAGAAAAGAAAGAAATCGGGGAATGTATTCTCGGTGTTCTGGAAGGACTTGCAGGTATTATCTTATTATTCAGCGGCATCCAGCGTTTTATCACAGATGTAATGGCGGTTTACCTGGTTGGCGCAAGTATTCTGGTTTATGGTATTTTCCAGATTGTCGGCGGCACAAAGGTATATAAAATTTCTAAAGGAAAAGGTATCCTGAGCATTGTGTGCGGTGTTTTATCCGTGATTGTCAGCATCATTTCATTTACCCATCCTGTGCTTACCATGATCTCTGCAGGATATATGATTGCTTTTTCTGTTTTGATGCAGGGTATAAATATGATCGTACTTGGAATCAATTTCGGAAAGACAGAAAGCTAACAAAAAGGTTATAACTGTATGGATAACACAAAAAGCCCAGAAAGCAGTATTATGAAAAATAGAACAAAGGGGGAAATATATCATGAAAAGAAAAAAAGTAACTACTTTGATTACCGCTACATTGGCATTTGCCATGACTGTCTGTGGCAGTTCAACCGCAATTGCAGCATCAGAATTAACAGCGGAAAGCAAACCGGCTACCCAGTATACGATTGATGCAAATCAGGAAGTTTATGCATTGCTGGATTTTGAAGATACTGCGGAGTTTGAGAATGCGACCAAAGGTCTGCTTGCTTCTCCGGATACTCTGGATATTTGTGATGAAAACGGGAAGGTTGTATGGAGTCAGACGGCATATGCTTTTCTGGATCAGGACGCTCCGGATACAGCGAATCCCAGCCTTTGGAGAAATACACAGCTGAATCATATTTATGGCCTTTTTGAAGTAACCGATGGAATTTATCAGGTGCGTGGCTATGATATGTCCAATGTCACATTCATAAAAGGTGATACAGGATGGATTGTAGTAGATCCATTGATGAGTGTAGAGTGTGCACAAGCGGCTTTTGCCCTGGTGGAAGAGAATCTGGGCACTTTTCCTGTAAAGGCAGTGATCTACAGCCATTCCCATGTTGATCATTTCGGTGGAGTCAAGGGAATTGTTTCGGAAGAAGAGGTACAAGCCGGCAATGTGCAGGTAATTGCACCGGAAGGCTTTGAGAAGCATGCTGTCAGCGAGAATATTTATGCAGGTACTGCTATGGGACGAAGAGCAAGTTACCAGTATGGAACAATGCTTGAGGGTGGTGAAACAGGATCCCTTGCCATTGGTATTGGTATGGGACAGTCCAAGGGCAGCACAAGTTATATTTCTCCTACACTTGAAATCACACAAACCGGTGAGAAGCATACCATTGACGGAGTGGAAATTGAATTTCAGCTTACTCCGGGTACCGAAGCACCGGCAGAGATGAACTTCTGGATTGGATCGAAAAATGCTTTGTGGATGGCTGAAAACTGTACAGGAACACTCCACAATCTGTATACACTCCGCGGAGCCCAGGTGCGTGACGGAAACGCATGGGCAGAGTACATCATGGAATCTCTGGCTCTTTATGGTGATAAGGCAGATGTGGTATTCCAGTCCCATAACTGGCCACATTGGGGAAATGATACCATTCAGGAATATATGACCAATACTGCAGCTGTATATAAGTTTATTAACGACCAGACATTGCTCTACATTAATGAAGGTTATACGGAAACAGAGATTGCCAATATGATCCAGCTTCCGGAGGAACTGGAGAAAGTCTGGTATACCCGTCAGTATTACGGTACAGTTTCTCATAATTCGAAGGCAGTATATGAGAAATATATGGGCTGGTATGACGGTAATCCTGTCCATCTTGCTGAACTTACACTATCGGATTATGCCCAAAAGCTGGTAGAATATTTCGGTGATACAGATGCTGTTCTTGAAAAAGCAAAAGAAGATTTTGCCAAGGGAGAATATCAGTGGGTAGCCCAGATTACCAATACGCTGGTTTTTGCTGATCCGGAAAATACGGATGCACGTTATCTGTGTGCGGATGCATTGGAGCAATTGGGATATCAGGCAGAATCAGGTCCATGGCGCAGTGCTTACCTTTGTGCTGCACAGGAACTGCGAAATGGTACAAATACCGATGATGCAACGCGAAGTAGCGGTAACGGTGATGTTTTCTTACATATGACACCGGATATGATTCTGGATTATCTGGGAATTTTTGTAGATACGACGAAGATTCCAGATCTGACCTTTACAGCAAATATTATATTGCCGGAAGGCAATTATGTACTCCGCGTGAAAAATGGCGTACTTCTTTATCAGAAGGATGCACAGGATCCGGATGCAGATGTAACATGGACTACAAAACGTGCCGGACTGTTGTCTGTTGTTCAGAAAAACGCAGAGAATGTTGCTGCTTTGATCGAACAGGAGGGTGATGAGACCTGCCTGACACGATTGATGGATGCGGTTACTGTTTCGTCAGAGTATAAATATTTTAATATTATTGAACCATAAAGTTTTGGGGCGGAAGCAGGAGGATATGAATATGAAAAGATTTGCAGCATCTGCTGACAGTGAGACAGATGAAAATATATGGGAGACAGTGGAAGATGCCTATGTTTATGCCTTTCCGCTGGTGATTATGGATGCGACTAAGATTTCGGCAACGAACACAGAGGAAGCTTTTACCGAAAAAGCACCTGTAAATCAGTTTATACACAGTGCTGCACTGGCAGATGCACAATTCAGGACTGTGGTGACTCCTAATGTGGATACGATCTATTCACAGGTCTGGTATGATCTGAGCGAGGAGCCGATGGTCTATGAACTTCCGGAAACAGATCGTTTTTGTAAGGTTCAGGTACTGGATGGATGGACAAATACTGCCGCGGTTCTTGATAAGGCTGGTGCATATGCAATTACTCTTTCTACGTGGGAAGGGGAACTGCCTGAGGGAGTTACCCGTATCGATGTTCCTACATCCATGGCATGGTCTATCACCAGAATCGTTTTATCAGGAGAAGAGGATCTTACAAATGTGCATGCCATTCAGGAAAAAATGAAACTTATGCCGCTTTCTGATTATATATCCGGAGACACTTATGAACCTCCGAAGGGAAGCTACAGCGAAGAGAATGATTATATTCCTGTTGATAAGGTTCTTTCCATGGATCCGGTCACATTTTTTAATAAGGCCAATGAGTTGATGGTAAAGAATTCTCCGGCAGCTGCAGATAAGGAAATGCTTGAAAAAATAGCAGCTGTGAATATAGGTCCTGGTATGGAATTTGACACTTCTGTTCTTACCGGTGATGTTGCAGAAAACTGGAAGACAATGCTGACAGAAATTCGGCTAAAGCTTATCAAAGAGGGCCAGAAATTCTCAAAAAAGCTTGGTCAGTGGGACTATTTTGGTGAACCGATCGGAGATTTCAATACAGAATATGCTTATCGTGCACTGGTAGCTCTTGCAGGGCTTGGTGCCAATACAGTTGAAGTTGCGCTGTATCCAAAGATAGAGCAGGATGCGGATGGAAATACTCTCACAGGAGAAAAATCATATATTCTTCATTTTGAAAGCTATCCGCAGGTTCTTGAAGGGGGATTCTGGTCTGTGACTGCATATGGGGACGATGATTTCCTGATCGATAATCCTATTGATCGTTACTGCATAAATGACCGTTCCGATCTGAAAGCGAATGATGATGGTTCGGTTGATATTATTCTGTCTGAGGATGCACCGGAGAATACCACAAACTGGCTTCCTGTAGGTGATGGAGGATTCCATCTGTATATGCGTATCTATACACCTGATATGGATGCCCTGGATACATGGACGGCACCGACCATTACAGAGATTGCTCCATCAAATGTGAACTAAATATTTTCACATTTATACAGAAAGGAAAGATAATATATGAAAAATAAATTATGGAAAATAATGATCGTGAATAGTATCCTGATTTCAGCAATTACACTGTCAGGTAAAACAACGGTAAGCGTTCATGCAGAAGAAACAGATATTTCAGCAGAAAGCAAAGAGGATCAGCAGATCCTCTTCGACGATGCGGTTGAAGATGCAATGATCATTGATAAGGATGAAATTCTTCCCGTAGTAAGTCTGGAGGAGGGACAGCCATATGCCGTTTACGATCAGGAGGGCAGGATTCTTCTTTATACCTTCCATAAATATCCGGACAGTTATCCGGATGGCGCAGATGTAAAACTGGAATGGGGAAATGTATGGACGTTTACAGGCGGCGAACTGGAAGAATGGTATCAGAAAAATAAAGAGAATGTGACAGACTGGCAGACAAGAATAAAAGAACTCATCGGTCTGCGCCCGGATAACGAATCCGATCATTTTACGGCTATGTGGGTAAAACCGGAAGACGTTTTCCGCCCGGCATATGTCTCAGATATCGGAACAATAGAAATGACAGATACATTTTCGGAGGATGTTGATGAGGACTATAAAGAATGGTTTGATTCAAATATTATCTCCAGTTATTTTGACGGGGAATATCCATGGACGAGACTTGGATATACATATGACTGGGCAGACAACGGCTCAGCATACGGGCTCTCTGAATTTATTGTCAAAAAAGACAGCGATGTAAAGGTGGCATATACAGTTGAGCTGAAAGAGATGCTGAATAAACTGGATAATAATTCCTGGAATCCTGCGGACTGTAAATAAAATAAATGCTGAGGAAAAAGTACGAAAGCAGTGCGAGATAGACAAAGAACAGCTTGTAGAAATACAGGCTGTTTTTTGTCGCTTAAAATATAAGCAGAACCATTAAATCGAAAAGAGTGGGGCATGTATATAACTGGTGGGGTATGAGGTATCATAAGATTCTTGGAATGAATGGAGTCTGGCTGTCATTTCTGGCATCAGAGGTGAGTAATAAACGATTTATCTTCTTAATAGGGAGGAGCAAAATAACTTGCATGATTGAATGAATTAGTTTGTACTAACTACAGAGTTAGATAAAGATAACTCTTGCGTGAATAAATCAGAAGGACTCCGGACGGGATACCGGAGATTCCCTCTGATAAGTAGTAGAAAGGGGAATCAGTCATGTACCTTGAGATTGAAAAAGTAATAGGAAGAGAAATTCTGGACTCCAGAGGAAATCCGACAGTAGAAGCAGAAGTGTATCTGCTGGATGGAACAGTAGGAAGAGGAACTGCACCAAGTGGAGCATCTACAGGTGAGTTTGAAGCGCTGGAACTCAGAGATGGAGATAAAGCACGTTACCTCGGAAAAGGTGTGCAGAAAGCTGTTGAAAACATTAATACAACAATTAATGATGCAATTGAAGGTCTGGATGCAAGCGATATCTATGCAGTAGACGCGGCTATGATTGCAGCAGACGGAACAAAAGATAAATCGAAGCTTGGTGCAAATGCAATCCTTGCCGTATCCATTGCCTGCTGCAGAGCAGCAGCTACAGCACTTGAGATTCCGCTGTATCATTTTCTGGGTGGTGTATTCGGAAACCGTCTTCCGGTACCGATGATGAATATTGTAAACGGTGGATGCCATGCACTGTCTTCGGGACTGGATGTGCAGGAATTCATGATCATGCCGGTTGGAGCACCTTCTTTTAAAGAATGTTTAAGATGGTGCGCGGAAGTGTTCCATGCACTTGCTTCTATTTTGAAAGAGCGCGGACTTGCAACGTCCGTAGGTGATGAAGGTGGTTTTGCACCAGCGCTCAAGTCTGATGAAGAGGCAATCGAAACGATTCTGGAAGCTGTCGAAAAAGCAGGCTATGAGCCAGGAAAAGACTTCAGAATTGCTATGGATGCAGCGTCTTCTGAGTGGAAGAGTGAAAAAGGCAAAGGATACTATAAACTTCCAAAAGCAGGTACAGAATATACAGCAGAAGAACTCATTGAGCACTGGGCAAAACTTTGCGAAAAATATCCGATCATTTCTATTGAGGACGGTCTGGATGAAGAAGACTGGGAAGGATGGCAGAAACTTACTGCAAGACTTGGTGACAAGGTACAGCTTGTTGGTGATGATCTGTTTGTAACAAATACAGAAAGACTTGCCAAAGGTATTGAACTTGGTGCGGGAAATGCGATTCTGATCAAACTGAATCAGATTGGTTCTGTATCGGAAACTCTGGAAGCAATCAAGATGGCTCATAAAGCAGGATATACAGCAATTTCCTCACATCGTTCCGGCGAAACAGCAGATACAACAATTGCAGACCTTGCAGTTGCTCTGAATACCTGCCAGATAAAGACCGGTGCACCGAGCCGTTCTGAGCGTGTTGCAAAATACAACCAGCTTCTCCGCATTGAAGAAGAACTTGGCGCAAGTGCAGTATATCCGGGAATGAAAGCATTCAACGTAAAACAGGACTGATTAGGCGAAAAAGAATCAGATCACATTGGCAAGTCCTTTCCTAAGTGCAAGAATCTTATTGTAAACTGCATCTGCAAGTGCTGCGTGTCCGGCTTCATTCAAATGTTCCCGGTCAGTAGCACTTGGAGATGCAAAATCAGCGGCATTCAGGAATGCAGCATGATTCTGGAGTGCAACTTTACGGTATTCATCTGCAAGATTTCTGGAAACAAATTCAGAGTTCTGGTTAAATTCAGGATCAAAATCCGGTTCTCCCACTCCATGACCAAGATGAATCGGAGAGATAACAAGCAGGTCAAACGGCTGAGATGCATAGAGTCGTGCCTTACGGATCACCTGATCAAGACCCTTTGCGATCACACTGGCGGAAGCACCATAGCGGGTCTTGCAGTCATTGGTTCCGAGCATGATGATCACAAGATCAAGAGGATCATGCATCTCTACAGTAACACCGATCATATCCAGTCCGCGGCGGCCTTCACGGAGTTCATCATGAAAGACGGTAGTTCTTCCGCAAAGTCCCTCTTCTATAATATGATATTTCGGGCCAAGCTTTTTCTGAAGAAGAGCAGTCCATCGTATATTTTCATTAAATCGTCCGGTTTTATCCGGTTTGTATCCCCACGTATTAGAGTCACCAAAGCATAAGATATTCATGAGATCACACTCCTTAATAAAACAAAACCATATAAACATACTAATTAAATATGTTTATATAATAAATACTTTTCCTTGAAATGTCAATGTGCTTTTGAAAAAAATATGCTCCGTATACCACAAAGTGATATATGGAGCATATTTATGTTAAAAAGCAATAATACCGAGATGTTCCAGAAGAATCTTGAGTCCCAGAAGAACCAGGATCAGACCTCCGATAAATTCTGCTTTGCTTTTATATTTGTTTCCGAAGAAGTTGCCAACGACAACTCCGACAATGGAGAGTACAAAGGTTGTGATACCAATAATACTGATTGCTTCAATGATCGGAGTATTAAGAAAGGCAAAAGTGATGCCGACTGCAAGTGCATCGATACTTGTTGCAACAGCAAGAACAAGCATGTTTTTATGATCAATCGGAGCATCTGTGACCTCGACGATTTCTTCTTCATTCCATTCTCGTACAGCTTCAATTATCATTTTGCCGCCGATGAAACCAAGAAGGATAAATGCGATCCAGTGGTCAATGCTGGTGATGTACTGTTGAAACTGGCTGCCAAGAAGCCAGCCGATGAGCGGCATAAGTGCCTGAAATCCACCAAAATACAGTCCGATAATAACAGCCTGCTTTTTGTTAAGTTTTCTCATGCCGAGCCCCTTACAGACTGAGACAGCAAAGGCATCCATGGAAAGTCCGACACCCAACAGAAATAATTCAATAAAAACTGCCATAGTAATCTCCTTTTCTTTTCTGAAAGTATGTAAGCATACAAAAAGACTCACGTATGCAACAAAACAACACAGACAAATGTCTGTATGTGATATTGCATACATGAGTCTCATTCATTAAGATTTGCCAGGTACAGGTACCAGTATGTTGACAAATCACACATTCGTGCAAACTACTCCCTCACGTAAGTTTGTGTTAAGTTTTTTCCAACTATAACAAATGCAAGGACGCCTGTCAATAATTTTTTTCATTAATGGTTACGTGTAATTCATTAACAGCTGTGCGCGAAATGTTTTCCTTTTGGCAGAAACGCGTTATAATCTTAAGTAATATAAGAGAAATTGAGTTTACAGTGGAGGATAATTTCAGGGATGAAAGCAATTGGAATTGATATTGGAACAACTACGATCAGTGGAGTGGTTGTTGAAGTTGGTGAAAGAAGGCATTCAAGTGTAATAGAGGCAAAGACAATACAAAACGGAAGTTTTATTGAAACTTCTAATGAATGGGAAAAAATCCAGGATGCAGAAAAGATTATTCCCAAGGCACAGGCAGTTCTGGATGAGTTTATTGAGAAATTTCCAGATGTGAGCAGTATTGGTCTGACCGGGCAGATGCATGGAATTGTTTATCTGAATGCCGAGGGGAGAAGTGTAAGTCCACTGTATACATGGCAGGATGGACGTGGAAATATCTGTAATGATAAAACTGGAAAAAGTCTGTTGAAAGAGATCGAAGAACAGTGTCACTACAAGACTGCTTCAGGATATGGATTTGTTACACACTTATATAATGAGAAGCATCATATGATATCGGCGGAAGCGACTACGTTTTGTACGATCATGGATTATTTTGGAGTATACTTGACGAATAGAAAACAGCCATTGATACATGTCAGCAATGCCGCCGGATTTGGCTTTTTTGATGTGCAGAAAAAGTGCTTTGAGATGGAATGGCTGAATAAAATGGGAATGGGTACGGTGAAGATTCCGGAAATTTGTGAAGATATGGAAGTGCTGGGAATGTATAAGGGTATTCCAGTAACAGTAGCAATCGGTGATAATCAGGCCAGCTTTCTGGGGGCAGCAGGCAGCGAAGATAATACATTACTGGTGAATATGGGAACAGGAGGACAGATTTCAGTTCTGACAGATCAGTATTTTGAGACGGAGGGAATCGAAGCACGTCCGTTTCTTGAGCGAAAATATCTTCTGGTTGGAGCTTCCCTGTGTGGTGGTAAGGCATATGCATTGCTTGAAAACTTTTTCAGATCATTTATGAAAAAAGCAACCGGAAAGGATACACCATTGTATGAAACATTGGGAAGACTTGCGGAAAAGGGAATGAACGCCTCAGGCAGCGGTATGAAAGTGCGGACAACTTTTGATGGAACAAGAACAGATTCAGGGCTCCGTGGGGAAATCAGAAATATTTCTGCTGAAAATTTTACACCGGAATCTCTGACATATGGTGTGTTGGAAGGAATGATTCGGGAACTTTATGATATGTTTGTTCAGATTGAAAGAGGCACGGGAATAAAAATCAGTCAGATGATTGGTTCTGGTAACGGTTTAAGGAAAAACAGCGTGCTTTGTGAGATAACAGAAAAATTATTTGGAATGAAACTGAGTTTATCAGAATGCAAAGAAGAAGCTGCAGCAGGTGCGGCAATCAGCGCTTGCTTTACATATATTAAAAGAAATGTAAAAGAGAAATGAGACAGAAATGCCAAACCAGAAAATAGATAATCTTCTTAATCTTGCAATGAATGCCACACAACAGGAAAGAGAAAAGTCAGAAAGTCTGAATGTGGGATATGATTCTAAAACGAAATTTTGGGATGTAATCGTGAAGTACAGTGGCTCAGAGAGCGGACTGGCCGGAGAGAATATTCAGGTAGTATCATTGTTGGGCGGTTATGCAGTAGTGACTTTACCGGAAGCAGAGATTGCTGAATATTCTGACAGAGAGCAGATTGAATTTATGGAAAAACCTAAACAACTGTATTTTGAAACTTTGCAGGGGAGAGAGGCGAGCTGTATTCTGACGGTACAGGATAGAAATACTGGGCTGAGCGGTGAAGGAGTCCTGGTTGGTGTGGTGGATTCCGGCATAGATTATTTTCATCCGGATTTCCGAAACGAGGATGGCAGCAGCCGGATTCTGAGACTTTGGGATCAGAGTATTCCGGGAAATCCGCCGGAAGGATATCTGACAGGAACAGAATATGCAAAAGAAGAAATTGATAAGGCGCTTGCACTTGGGGAAACTGAGGGCAGGCGCTTTATCCCGTCCAGGGATTTCAGCGGACATGGGACGGCAGTTCTTGGAATCGCGGCGGGAAATGGGAGAGCGTCGGATGGTGTGAATCGTGGTATTGCGTATAAAAGTGATCTTCTGGTTGTGAAGATGGGAAATGCACGAGAAAGCTCATTTCCACGAACAACAGAACTGATCGAGGGAATTGACTATCTGATACGGCAGGCAGTGAAGATGGGAAGGCCGATTGCTGTTAATATCAGTTTTGGAAATAATTATGGATCACATCAGGGAGATTCTCTGCTGGAAACATATATCAGCAATGTGGCGAATGTGGGGCGTTCTGTCATCTGTGTC